>CAMDJY010000021.1 GCA_945901145.1 Legionella genomosp. 1
CTTACAAGGAGAGTCCAGCAGAATTGGACTTCCGACTGTTTTTATTCGGTTAACCGGTTGCCCGCTCAGATGTCAATATTGTGATACCACTTATGCGTTTCATGGAGGCAAAAAACTAAGCATTGAAGACATTCTAACAGAAGTGCGCACCTACCAAACACCTTATATCTGTGTGACTGGCGGCGAACCACTCGCGCAACCCGCATGCCTCACTTTACTCCAAGCATTATGTGATGACAATTATCAAGTATCGCTTGAAACCAGCGGCGCCATAGATTGTTCTGCAGTTGACCCACGGGTCATGATCATCATGGACTTAAAAACGCCAGATTCTCTAGAAAGTGAAAAAAATAAGCTGACAAATCTAGACTATTTAAAACCCACAGATCAAATTAAATTTGTATTATGTAGTCGGTTAGATTATGAATGGGCCTGCCAAATGATCATTGATCATAAACTTACTGCACGTGCTGAGATTCTATTTTCACCAAGTTACCAGCAATTAGAACCACGTCTTCTGGCTGATTGGATTATTCAAGATCAACTGCTCGTCAGATTTCAACTGCAACTTCATAAACTTTTATGGAATGACGTGCCTGGTCATTAACTGGTCATTAAAAGGAACATACACATGCAATGGTTTAGCCAAGCACCTGCAAATATTGCACTCATCAAATACATGGGCAAAATCGATCATGAAACCAATGAACCCGCTAATGCATCGTTATCTTATACTTTGCCCCATCTTCAGAGCTATGTCGTATTAGAATCTACTGATACTCAAGACAGCTGGGAACCTTTATCTCTTCCAGGACTCATCAAACCCATTTTTAACGAACATGCTAAAACGCGTTTTTTAAAACATCTCACTTTGATTAAAAAGCATTTTGGCTATAACGGTTATTTTAAAGTACGCTCTGCCAATAACTTTCCTCATGGTACAGGCTTAGCAAGTTCGGCTTCAAGTTTTGCCGCACTGACTCAATGTGCGGTTCAAGCGTGTTGTGAATTAATGCAGATTAAACGACCAACAATAGAAGCACAAGCAGCATTAAGTCGCCAAGGATCGGGATCATCATGTCGGTCTTTTTTCGCCCCATGGGCACTTTGGGAAACAACGACAGCGCGAGCAGTAGCACTGCCCTACTCAACCCTCATCCATCAGGTTATTTTAATCGATACCGATGAAAAAAAAGTGTCTTCCAGTGAAGCACATCAGCGAATTAAAACGAGTCCCTTATATGCAGAACGACCTATACGTGCTCAACATCATCTTGAGGCTTTACTTAAAGCCCTACACGCCGAACAATGGTATGATGCTTACCAAATTTGTTGGCAAGAGTTTCAAGATATGCATGCTTTATTCATGAGTTCAAATCCAAGCTTTACTTATATAAACGCCCAAACAAATGCAGTCTTAGAAAAAATCAATCATCTATGGCAATCTCTCGGCGATGGCCCTCTCATCACCATGGATGCAGGCCCGAATATCCACCTCTTGTATCGCCCAGATCAACAAGAACTAGCTATACAATTTAAACATGAGTTCTTCAATGAATATGTCATATTGTGAATTTCAAACCAAAACCCATGGTAAATGGATTTTAGCTGGAGAGCATGCAGTGCTTCGCGGTTATCCGGCATTGGTGTTTCCATTACAACATTATACATTTGAGCTCGATTACCAGCCTAATGATAGATTACTCGAGATTCATTGTTCAGGTCTGCAAACAGAACTCCTCAGTCAATTAGTCTGGCGTGTCATTCAAAACGCTTCTAACCTGCAATTTACAGGCCACTTGTCTATTCATAATCAAATTCCTTTAGGCGTTGGACTCGGGGCATCAGCTGCACTTTGTGTTGCCATAGCCCGATGGCTACAAGCGTTGAATGACTCGGAAATGGATGTCTTTAGTTTCTCCAAAAAACTAGAACATATTTTTCATGGTCAAAGCAGTGGGCTGGATATTGCAGGTACAGCAACAACATCAGGTGGCGTTTACTTTCAAAACAATACCATCATACCCATAGAATTGACATGGTCACCGCAATGGTATTTATCTTCATCAGATGAAATCGGCATAACCGCGCATTGCATTGATCAAGTACAAACACTATGGCACAAGGATAAAACACAAGCCCAAAAAATTGATGAGCAAATGGCCCACAGTGTTGAGCAAGCACGGACTGCACTGATAGAGAAATCTACCATAAATTTGTCCACTGCACTCAATCAAGCTGCCGACTGCTTTCAACAATGGGGACTAATCACCCCCAAATTAGCTCGGCATATGCAGATCCTAAGAGAAGCTGGTGCCATTGCGCTAAAACCAACAGGATCTGGCAGTGGTGGTCATGTCATTAGTCTATGGCAAAACGCTCCACCTAAATCTTTGCCATTTGCACTTGTTGATATTTAGTCCACAAATTGATAATACGTCTCATCTTGTTTAATCATACCTAAATCATAACGCGCATGCTCTTCTAAGGATTGTTTGCCGGATTTAAGCTCCATAATATCCATCTCAATTGCTCGATTACGTGCTAATAATTTAGCATTTTCTTCAGTTTGCGCCTTTAATTTCCGATCAAGTTGCATCCAATGCAATAAACTATCATCACCTAACCAAAGTTTATACTGAAGGCCAAATAAGATAATAATTAAGCAAATCACAACAACTCTCATAAAATCTCCAGTAAGTCTTGATAAACCGCAAAGTATAAACCAACGCTTAAGAGACCCATAATTCTTCTGCAGCTAATTCATCAAGATATTGATGATAAGACAAAATCTTTTGTTTTTGTAATACAAAAAGTATTTCCTGTGAAAGATAGGCACAAGAATAAACTTTATTGGAAAAAATGCGTTCAAAAACATGATCATTTTCTGAAAAATCATCCTGACGCATATCTTCTACTTGCTTCATGATTAGCATGTTGATATTTGCATTCTGATCAAGCATTAAAAAACGACCGGTATCATCAAGCAAATAATATTCAATAATATCGTATTTTTTTCGAAAATTTAAAAAGAAATCTGAAAATTTAATATCATAAAGATACAGAGGGAGTGTCAATGACAAAAGACGCGTCACCTGTTGAGAGATCTGAAAAAAATATTCATATTGCAAAAAAATAATTTGCTGTCGAATGAGTTTAAAAATTTGAAGATCTTGTTTTTTAATATAAGCATCGATGAGTCCCTGTTTCAGCGCATCAATCGCCCGCGGCTCTTCTCTCTCATCGACCAACATCAGCTTTTTAATCGGACTATTTTCTAGTTCACGACAAAGCTCAAAACTATCAATACCTAACACAGCCGTGTCTATGACCACAACTGAAATTTCTGAAAATCGATAAGGATTATAGACTTCTGCATACAAGGGCGCTAAATGATTCTCTGTTGAAAATTGCTGAGCTTCAAGATATTCACTGGAACAATGTTGTCGAATCACATCAATTTCACATCGATAATTATCAATAAATTCTAGAGCTCGAGAGGGAACATCAAATAAGCGATAAGCAACAGACTCATGCAATTGACACGTAATATTAAGCATAAAATTATGACGATCACTAATAAATATGATCATACTTGGAAAATAGCAGATAGGAATTGAACAACGTTCCATAGCTCCTCCTGAGCTGACATCAAATCCTTACCTTAGGAAAAAAACTATCCTTCTTATTTGATAACATGATTTTACTTTAGATTCAATAAAAAAAGAGTTGAGGTCTGATAACATAACAAACATAATATCTTCATCTATTTTTTTAAGTTCATCATTCATGGTGCCTAATTTGCTTCGTATTGCAACCCGAGAAAGCCCTCTCGCACTTTGGCAGGCCGAACATATCCGTCAACAGCTGCTCTTGCATTGGCCAAAACTCAATATTCAACTCTTGCCCATGACCACATCTGGTGATCAATTTTTAAAAGATAAATTACAGAAAGTTGGCGGTAAAGGTTTATTTACCAAAGAATTAGAAGAAGCTTTACTAGATGGCCGCGCGGACCTTGCCGTGCATTCCATGAAGGATGTTCCCAGTATGTTCCCCCCCGGATTGACTTTAGCCGCTATCTGTCTGCGTGAGAATCCTTTTGATGCGTTTGTTAGCTCAACGTATCAGGCTCTCAGCGCGCTACCTCAAGGAGCGACAGTAGGCACATCAAGCTTAAGACGGGAAGCACAATTGCTGGCGTTTCGACCTGACCTGCATATTAAACCGCTTCGAGGTAACGTCGGAAGCCGCCTTAAAAAACTTGATCAAAAAGAATATGATGCCCTGATTCTAGCAACAGCAGGATTGCATCGACTGAATCTTCACGACCGCGTGACTGAGATCATAGACGAACAAATCATGCTGCCGGCCTGTGGTCAAGGAGCACTCGGCATTGAATGTCGAGATGACGATCTCAACATCAAAAACTTACTCTTACCCCTGCACGCATGGTTAGATGCTTTATGTGTAAATACCGAACGCGCGGTCAATGCAGAATTGGGTGGCAGCTGCCATACGCCAGTTGCTATTTATTGCAAACCTATTGACAATAGTCGACTCCTACTCCAGGCAAAAGTGTTTGCAACCGATGGGACCCAAGTCATTAGCCATATGCAAACTGGGTTAAATCAAGATGCAGAAAAACTTGCACATCTATGTTCAACAGCGCTGCTCAAACAAGGTGCAGCATCACTTCTTCATTAGAATATCACCCTAACCTATGATATCAAATAAGCTAAAAGGACTTAGAATTCTAAATACTCGACCGAGTGATCAAGCGGTGAAGCTCTCGATGCTCATTACCCAACATGGCGGTTATTCCATTGAACGCCCGATGCTTGCTATTCAAGCAACAGACAATACCTGGGTAAAAAAAATACCAACATTGACCTCTATCCATCAAGCCATTTTTATAAGCCCAAATGCGGTTCAATATTTTTTTAAAAGCATGGCTCCAAACGCCTGGCCAGCCAGCATCTACACCACAGCGATAGGCTCCGCTACTGCCAATGCCTTAACCACCAATCACCTTCAAGTTCACCAAATACCCAAACAAGCAGATAGTGAGCATCTATTAAAATTAAATCATTTTCAACACATCGCCCAGCAAAACATATTATTAGTCAAAGGCAAAGGCGGTTTGTCAATTCTTTCAGATCATTTAAGCGCACATCGTGCAAATTTAATTGAAGTCAATGTCTATGAACGTACGGCACCCAATATTCCTCAAGACGAACTCGATTATTTATGGCAAACAGATGCTATCGACGTTATTATAATAACTAGTCAAGAAGCGATGCAAAATTTATTTACTCTATTTGGTAAAAAAGCATATGCTTGGTTATGTCAAAAACCTTTTTTTGTCTTGAGTGATCGTCTGGCCCAGATAGCTCGAAGTTATGGTGTTACGACTGTAATCATTAGCCATCACGACACTCTTTTAAGCACTATTGAGGCCTATGTTTATGCAAGATAAGACCATTGAAACGCCCAAACCCAGTAAACGTCGATTCAATATTTGTGGTCTCCTATGGCTGCTCTTAATCGGGACCATAGGATACTTAGGATATCAAGATATTACCCAACATCAAGACATTCAGAGACTGCACAATAAATTGCAAAAAATCGAAAACGACCAAAACCAAATACAATCGACTCTCAATACAACACAACAAACGATAAAATCTAAATTCAACCAATTAGAAGAACATCTGGTGCAAACCACTGCGACCCCTGCCACAGAAATCAATCACCAGTGGCTAATCTATAAAGCAGCCTATGCAATAGAACTTGCCCAATTCAATGCACATTGGAGTCAAGACAATACAACAACACTGTTATTGCTCAAACAAGCAGATGATTATTTAGCTGAAGTTCATGATCCAAAAGTAGTTCCATTAAGACAAGCGCTCGCCAAAGACATCTTGGCTCAACAAACAATCTCTAAACTAGATATTACCGGGGTATTTAGTCAACTCAATGCCGTGCAACAACAGATTGCAAACTATCATTTCGAACCATTACCAGCAACAGAAGAAGTAACAAAACCAGCAGAACCCCCTCCCACCGGCTGGTATTATCGATTATATGCTAACCTCAAGCCATTAAAACAATTTTTTGTGATCCATCATGATGATGAGTTATTACAAACTTTTCTCAGTCCTGCCTATCAAGAACTGCAGAAAGAAATTATTCTCCTCAATCTTCATGAGGCTGAATGGGCTCTATTAAAACACAATCAATCAATTTACGACATCAGCTTAAAACAAGCAATAGATCATATTAACCGAACATTAAGCAAACATCATCCAGCTATTGCTCAACTCAAAGCATTACAAACGTTACAAATTAACAATCCACAAGTCATCCCAGCAGATTCTTTCAATGCGCTGCAACGCCTTATGCCGACAAACATTCAATCTTCTGGAGTGCCTTCATAATGCGTGCTTTTTTGATTTTTTTTATCTTATTAAGCTCAGTTTGGCTCGGTGTTGAACTACAACATGATCCTGGATATGTTATTATTTCTTTAAATCACTGGACGATTGAAGCAACCGTATGGACCAGTTTAATCACGATAATTTGCTTGTTTTTTGTATTACATCTTGTGCTATTGTTTCTGCACTGGATATTAAACATGCCAAGACGCTTCAGACATTGGCGTCTTAAACAAAAAGCAAAACACGCTTTAAAAAAACAGGATCTCGAACAACACCAAATATTAAAACAAAAACTATTACTAGACACCACCCCTGAAGGCTATTTCACCTTAGGCCAATTATTAGAAGAAACTCATGATAGTTCAGGTGCGATTCTAGCTTATCGAGAAGGCTTAAAAGCAGCAATCCATATTAAATAATCAAATTTTTATACAGTCTCCATGACCACCATTTGTTCTTGCTGCCCGAGGCCTGAGATAGATAAAACCACACGATCATTGGGTTTTAAAAACTGATCATGCCCCCAAAATAAAGCAGTGCCTGGTCCAGAGCCCATGGAGATCACATCACCTGGATACAACGTAAAAAATTGGCTCACATAACTCACCACTGCCGCATCATGATATAGATAATCACTACTGCTAAAATCTTGACGCAGCGCGTCATTGACCCAAAGCTTAATTTGTAAATGTTTAGCATCTAAAATCTCATCTCGCGTCACGAGATAAGGCCCTAAGGGCGCCGAATTATCAAAACATTTGCCTTTAGTAAATTGTGTATCTTGCGTTTCAAATTGCAAATAACGCTCTGAGAGATCATTCATGCAGGTATAACCAAAAATATAGTCATGCGCCTGTTCCACGGGAATATATTTCCCTTGTTGACCAATAATAATTGCTAATTCAGCTTCCCAGTCTAATTTTTTAGTCTGGGCTGTATAAATAATCGGATCATAAGGACCACAAACCGCAGAGGCCGGCTTTAAAAATACCAGTAACTCTCGATCTAATGGTTTCAGCCCCATTTGTTGGGTATGTAATAAAGAATTTAAACCCACACAAATCACTTTTCCTGGAGAGCCAATACATGAACCAATTCGCGAATTAGCAGCAACTAAAGGTAAATGATTTGGATTCAATGCCTGCAATTGTGCAATTAAAGACGGATCTGCTAATGTTTTTGGATCAAAGTCAGTCAGATAATGAAACAAATCACGAATCTGGCCAGCTTCATCTAAAAGCGCTGGCTTTTCTTGACCTTTATTCCCGTATCGAAGTAATTTCATGACAAGCCTCCTTGGCTTCTTCTTGATAATAATTCAGACCAATTTTAATTCGGTTACGATCATTTTTCTGGCGCCAGGCATTGGTATCTCGTAACGAATAAACACATCCACAATATTCTTGCTGATAAAAATTCTCACGTTTTGCAATCTCATACATGCGTGCAGAACCGCCATTTTTACGCCAATTATAAGTCCAATAAATCAATCCCTCATACCGACTAGCAGCGCGAACCCCGGCGTCATTAATTTGATTCATATCTTTCCAACGAGAAATACCAAGCGAACTGCTGATCACGGGAAAACCATGTTCATACGCATACAACGCGGTCCGCTCAAACCGCATGTCAAAGCAGGCAGTACAGCGTTTACCGCGTTCAGGCTCCCACTCCAAGCCTTTGACACGTAAAAACCACTGATCTTTATCATAATCTGCATCAATAAATGGAATCTGATGTTTGTTTGCAAAATCTATATTCTCTTGTTTGCGAATTAAATACTCTTGGATGGGGTGAATATTCGGATTATAAAAAAATATGGCAAAATTAATAGAAGATTCAATTAACGCTTCCATGACCTCACCTGAACAAGGTGCACAACAAGAATGAAGCAACAGTTTATTTTTTCCTTCCGGTAAGACTAAAGTTTCACGCACTGGCATACTCAATCCTCATGGGTGGTTTGGGTGGGTAATTGCATAAAATGCTGACGATAATAAGCTAATTCAGCAATCGAATCGCGAATATCATCCAAGGCCAGATGTTTCGAGTCTTTTTTAACCCCCTGCATTAATGCTGGATGCCAACGCATTGCTAATTCTTTCAACGTACTCACATCGATATGTCTATAATGAAAAAAATGAGCCAATTGAGGCATATAATTACACAGAAAACGTCTATCAAGGCAAATACTATTGCCACACATGGGCGATTTCCCTGGGTCTAAATATTGATTTAGAAATACCAAGGTTTCTTTCTCAGCAGAAATTTCGGTCCACTGGCTTTCTCGTACCCGCGCAATTAAGCCTGAAGCATGGTGTTGTTTGGTATTCCACGCATCCATCCCTAAAATACGTTCTTCTGATTGATGAATCGCAAGCACTGGCCCTTGTGCAATAATATTTAAATGCTTATCGGTGACCATCGTAGCAATTTCAAGAATACGATCTTGCTCCGGAGATAATCCCGTCATCTCTAAATCTATCCATATTAAATGTTGATTATTTTTCATCTCTTACCTACGATTTAAAAAGCTTTTCTAGATTATTAATTCGGCGCTCACGAAGTATCATTTTTATCTCAGCTCCCTGATAGCGCCCCGCTATATCATCAACAGCTATTTGCTGACATATCTCCAAAAAATGCAGCCATTGTGCTGCTAAAACCTGTTGACTATGTATTGATTCACAAACAATCAATAAATCACTAAATCTTTCTGGTCTGCGAAACGCATCAGCCTGTTCCAAAACATCAACAATCTCAGAGGCTCGACTCAAACCATCTCGTTTAATTATTTTACGAATACTTTGATGTAATTTTATGGTCAAATATGCCAAGTCTCGATATTCTTTGGGGATGCGTAGACGTTGGCAAAGCTCATCAACGACTATCATACCATATTCTTGAGCTTGAGGATGACATGGCCAATCACTGGCATGCGTCAAGTTTTTACCAAGCTCTGCAGACAAGGCCGCAAAACGAATCACCGCAGCAGGCGATTTTATCGCTGCCTGCTCCAAATGCATTAATGCTAAGCGCCCCACATCAGCTGTCCCTTGATCTCGAGTGTTTAAACCAGGAACCCCGAATAACGCATCAAATTCAGGCAGTATTATTTTTAAAGCGCCACAGATGCGTAAAATATTAAAAAAAACGGTTGGATTGTCTTCTGTAAGTGCGCGCTGCCATTCTTGCCAAACACGTTCTGCAACAAGATGGGTTAATTCTTTAGCTTTGACCATCTGATACATCAATTGCCGCGTCTCTTCGGCAAGCTTAAATCCCAAATGATGATAACGTGCAGCAAAACGCGCGACTCTTAAAACCCGTACCGGATCTTCAATAAATGCCGGGGAAACATGCCTTAATATTTTATCATGCAAATCCTGCATCCCTTGGTAAGGATCAAACAAACGCCCGGTTTCATCTTCTGCCATAGCATTGATGGTTAAATCACGTCGAAGCAAGTCCTCTTCAAGGCTCACTTCGGGACTAAACTCACAGATAAAACCATGATAACCCGAACCCGCCTTACGTTCTTTCCTGGCTAAAGCATATTCTTCTTTAGTTTTAGGATGTAAAAAAACAGGAAACTCCCGACCAACTTGTTGGAATCCCTGTTTGAGTAATGCTTCTGGTGTGCCCCCAACCACGACCCAATCACGTTCTTTCGCAGGAAGATGAAGCGCTTTATCACGGACAGCACCGCCAACTAAAAAAATTTTCATCAATGCCAAATCCTCATCCGCCAACCAGGGATAACCATTCTGGCGGAGGTAAAATAAGTCGACGCTCGCGTAAATCAAAAATTCCAAAAGTCATCTCTGCTTGGCTACAGAGCTCCCCCTGTTCATTGATGATACGCTGTCGCATCACGCCAATTTTTTTCTCAAAAGAAACCATTTGTGATTCAATCACAATGGACTGTCGTAATCTTAATTCTCTTAAAAACTGAATATGACATTCTAAGACAATAGGCCCGACACTGGTTTCTTGTATGGTCTTTAAGTCAAGTCCATACTCATTCAGAAATTCCCAGCGCGCTTCTTCTAGTAACGACAAATAAGTTGCATTATTGACATGACTAAAGGTGTCTAAATGATGCTCTTTAATCAGCACTGGATACCTAAAAATTTTATAATCAGACATGATAAAACTAAACCCAATTGAGACCGAGACCAATTGATTATACACTGAAGCATTGAAAAATTAGAATTTATGGAGCACGAATGATCTTAGTTTTTGATATTGAAACAATTCCAGATATTGATGCCGGTCGAAAACTCTATGGCTTAGATGGCTTGTCTGATGCAGACATTATCGCTGCCATGTTTGCATTAAGACGATCAAAAGTAGGTCATGATTTTTTACCACATTATCTCCAAAAAATTGTAGCCATTTCTCTCGTCATGGCAAAGCCTGAAAGCATTAAAGTTTGGTCTTTAGGAGATGAAACCGCGCCTGAGTCTGAACTCATTCAACGATTTTTTTCAGGCTTAGATCAACATACGCCAACCTTGGTCAGCTGGAATGGCTCTGGATTCGATTTACCCGTCTTACATTATCGAGCATTACTCCATGGTATCCAGGCCAAAACTTACTGGGAAATTGGAGAACAACAACAAGCTTTTCGCTGGAATAACTATTTAAATCGCTTCCACTACCGCCATTTGGACCTCATGGATGTCTTGAGCGGGTATCAAAATAAAGCATTTGCACCTTTAGATGATCTAGCAACTCTCTTAGGTTTTCCAGGAAAAATGGGGATGAGTGGTGCTCAGGTTTGGAAAAATTATCTTGCAGGAAAAATCACTGAAATTCGTCAATATTGTGAAACCGACGTCCTCAACACCTACTGTATTTATCTTAAATTTGATCACATGCGAGGTATCTTAAGTACATCGGAGTATGAACAAGCAGTGCATACACTCCAAAATATGCTACAAACATCCCAAAAACCGCATTTAAAAAATTTTTTAGAAGCTATGGAATAAAAGAAAAACTCTCTTGTTTATCGATTCATCGTTGTTCGGCGCGACTATTTACGATGAGACGATGTGTCTCTTGTGTAAGCTCACTGCCACCAATTATGCCCAAGTTAATATCACACCAACGCGTTTAATATTATTTTCTTGCAGAAACTGATAAAAAGCTTCAGGCGTATAAGTTGTATTTAACTGATTATTTTTCATGTAATAGTGGTTGTTTT
>CAMDJY010000022.1 GCA_945901145.1 Legionella genomosp. 1
AAGATTTTCAATGACATGATTCGGCAATGTTTTGGGTGAGCCTGTGCCGACGCATAATGCAATCATCTGCTGTTCGTTATTTAAATTGCCAATACTCAGAGATTTGCCCTGATGTTGTATCGTATAGTCTCTTGTTCTGGCGTTAAAATAAACTTCAGCGTTTAAATATAATTGTAATCCCATGGTTTTTAAGCGGAAAAAATCTTCTTCAATATAGCGTTTATCAAATTTATGTACGGGAATACCATTGGCTAAAAGCCCGCCAGGTTGGGATGATTTTTCATACATACGCACTTTTATGCCATCACGTAATGCATTGAATGCCAATTGCATGCCTGCTGGGCCTGATCCAATGATGATTAATTCTTTATCATCTGGCTCTGGTGACCGGACTTGACGAAACGCTGGTTTGAATTCTTTCATGGCCTCGAGATAGTGCGTAAATTGTTTTGCTGCAGTTGGGGTGTTTCCATCAAACCAACCAAAACTACGACCAATTTGAAATAAATAATATTCAATATTTTTAATGTGAACAGGTTCCCCTGTCACTTTGCCAGCGCGTTTGGGATCGGCGTTACCTCTCGTTGGAATTGATTCTGTACAAGCATCCTGACAAGGCGCAGGGCAAGCGGCACCAGTGTAGGCGATAAACGGCGAGCTTTCAATTTGTACTTCAAAAGCCTGACGCAAAATTTGCCATTGTTCACGAGAAAGTTCCATCCCTGGTTGCAGTGGGTATAAGCGTTTGAGTATAGCATTTATGGTATTGATGCTTTTCCCACTCGGGCAGCCAGTATCAACGTTATCCCCACCAGCACATGATTGCGCGCGACACCCAGAACAACCCTGAGCATCTTGGCTTAATGCCGCAACGTATCGGTCAATATGAATAAGTGCATCATCTAAGACTTCGTCTAAACCGCCCGCGATTGAATTTAAACGTTGCTTCACGGGTTGCTCTTGTTTTGGAGCGGGAGTAGTTTTAAATATACTGAAGCGCTCGCGTTCCCGATTTATGCTAATTTGAGAGAGTTGTGCAAGCAAAGATTTTGTAAATAAATCGGCAATTGATTTATCTTTAAGACAAAGACGCAAATCAGCCAGTTCTTGTTTTTCTAATTTAGAAACCGTTTTTGTATGAAAAACGGTATTAATTTTTTGTTGTAACCAAACCTGCATGCCACAGGTAAATGGTGCTTTACTCAAAAAATATGTTCTCAAAACATCAATCACTTGACGCGGGGTCGCGATCAAATCAAGTTGCTTGGGAATGAGTACTTTAAATTGATTGATATGAAAATTCGACAGAATTTCATGTGCTTTGAGTGAACCAGTTTTTTCTGCATGGGCTTTTAATAAATTGATAATGGCTGACTCATAGTGGGGTTGTTCTTCAGGACTTGCTCCGCGAACGGCATCCGAATGACTGATGGTGCGGTGTTTATCGTAGAGAAAGACGATGCCACCCATCGCACTGTTACATAAACCCGGAGCTGCTTTGCCTAAAATCATGCCAGTGCCTGATGTCATATATTCAAATGCAAGATCGCCGACACCTTCAACAACCATTTCTGCGCCTTTGAGCAAGACCCCAAATCGATGTCCAGCAACGCCATTGACAAAAATTTTCCCGCCACTCGCACCATAGGCTAAGGCATTACCAGCGATGGTATTTTGATCGCCTCGATAATCGGGACGTTCTCGGGATGTTTTTAAAATCAGTTCACCGCCAGTCATGCTTTTCGCACACCCATCTTGCACAGTGCCAATATGTTCTATAATCATCCCTTTTGGCATAAAAGCCGCAAAACTTTGTCCAGCTTGACCAAGCGTATCTATTCGAATTTCAGCTTGAGGATAAGCTTCTAGATGTTTGACAAATTGGCCTGCGATTCGAAGCCCAAAACTGCGATCGCTGGTATCGAGTTTTATGGGGATAAATGTACGCATGGTCATGGATGGATGGCGTTGAAAATGTGCTTCAATTTTTTCAATCAATAGTTCTTCCTTGGGATTGAGCTTGTCTTTGCTATTTCGTAGATGGATTGCATTTAAAATAGCATGCTCACTGATTGAATCAGGATATTTTGGTTTTTGCAGCAAGACAGAGAGATCAAATCCGGCATCAAGATTGACATTCGTTCGTTCTACTAAATCAAAGCGACCTTGTAAATGGTTGATTGAAGCCACACCGAGATGATCTAATTGCTGGTGAATGGCTGCTGCTAAATTGACAAAATAACGTTCTGTGTTGAGTTGATCGCCTTTAAATAAATGGCCATCAGTTGCTACACCCGGTTGGCAGCTGTGATTACAGGTTCGTTGCATTTTACAGCCTAAGGTGAGCATCGCTGTCGTGCCAAACTCAAATAGATCAGCACCTAAAATTGCTAGTATGATCACTTCTTCTGACGCTTTCAACCCACCACTGACGCGCAATTTGACAAGATCGCGTAGGCCTGTTTGAATCAAGGCTTGGTGAATTTTTACTAGCGCTAATTCGGCTGGAAAACCCGTATGTTTGATACTAGATTGTTGAGCCGCTGCAGTGCCTCCCGAGTGACTGGCAATATTGATGATGTCGGCACCGGCTTTGGCCACACCTATGGCGATTGTTTCTATGCCTTCGGACGCAACAATCTTCACTGCAACTTGAACCCCAGGATTCAATCGCTTGATGTCATGAATGAGTTGTTCAAGATCTTCAATCGAATAAATATCATGATGGGGTGGTGGGCTAATAAAATTTAGCCCTGGGAGGCCGCCCCGTTGGGCAGCAAAGCGCACGGTTACTTTTTCACCCGGTAATTCACCACCTTCTCCTGGTTTAGCACCTTGTGCGATTTTAATTTCGATTTCTATTGCCGCCCTGATTTGTCTGGCGCTGACACCAAATCGGCCCGATGCAATTTGCTTACTACGGGTTGATGAATTATGAGAACGCAAATCAAGGGGTGCTTCACCGCCTTCACCCGATGCCGACATCGCTCCAATCGCATTCATGCCTCGCGTGAGTGCTTCATGAGCACCAAGTACCCATGGTTTGTCGGGATCAGCCGTAGTTAAAGCGCCTTGACTCATGCTGCCGCTGAAAAGCTTTGAACGTATTGATGCAGTGCTTTCAAGGGTTTCATAGTCGCGATGGGTGTCTGATGTTTTTGGTTTAATTCGAAAGTAATCTTTCAGTGTCGTTGGGTGTTGTTGACGATAAGTATCAATGGTTTCTAGCATCCTCTGAAAATCAGGTGAAGTTTTTAGTGTTGCTAGATATTCAGCTGGATAAACGCCATCAATTTTTTGACGTGGATCTAAAAAACCTTGTTGCGGGCTGAACTCAGATAAATTTTCAATAAATCCAGGATAGCCTTGACGTTCTAAAAGCGTATGCAGCTGCCAACGTTGGGCACGTATTTCTTCGGATTTCAACCAATCAGTAAATGCATTGACGACCTCAGAACCAAAACCATGTTTAATCCCCTCTTTTTCTGGCATATAAAACCCTGAGCGGGGCAAAACATGAAAATTATGGTGTTTAGCATAGGCTTGTTGATGGCGAATGAGTATATTTTTTGCGATGTGGCTTAGATTGTAGCCTTTGAGTGGCGAGTAAATCCCTGCGAAGATTGATGCTAAAGTCGGTTCTTGAGTACTAGATTCTGGTCCTGTGCTTAGATTAAGCCCTAATGCAGCAACCAAATGACCGTTGATATAATTATTGACATCGGTAATTCCCATTTTTCCCATGGTTTTAAGTAAGCATTTCTCTAATGCAGCTTGAAAATTGTGTTGATGTGTTTCGACGTTGTCAGGAAAAAGTTGTTCGATTTTTTCGTAAGCGCCACGTGGATAAACTGCTTTTGCGCCCAATGCTAAGAGCAGTACTGCTTGATGGGGGCCTGCAATTTGATAAGAGTCGGCAACTAATGATACTTGTCGCCCAAGACCCTGATGTTCCAAGTGCTTGCGAACCGCAGCGACAGCAATTGCATCTGGAATAGAACCGCGCTCAGGTCCGCCAGCTTGATCGCTGAGAATCATGACGTTACAGCCTTGCCTGACCAGCGCTTCTGCTTGCTGGGTTAATGCTTGAATAGATTGTTTGAGTATTTGAGTCACATCGCTTGGAGAGCTGGTTGAGGGCATTGGAAAACTCAGGTCTAAGACACGCGGTGTAATCCATTGATTCGTTAACAGTGGTTCGAAATTTTGAGGGATTAATACTGGCGATTTAAGCACAAGTTGTTTCGGCTGTTGCACAACACCAATAGCAGCTCCTAAAGTAATCGCTAAACTAAACCGATCGCGCTCTTTAATTGAATCCAACGGTGGGGCAGATACTTGTGCGAACAGTTGATGAAAAAAGTAAGAGACGTGATTCGGCATCGCCGCTGTATGCAATGGATTGGTGTCATCACCCATCGCGCCAAGGCGTTCTGATTTGTGAATAGCCATATGAGCTATCGCATCTGCTGATTCATAATCTAAGCCCGCGTCATACAAACGACGATTGAGATCAGAGTAACCTATCTTTGGCGTTGATTGCTTGATTTTTTTTGGAGAATCAGGCACTGATTTTTGGATAGGGTTTAATCGACTTTGAAACTCGTTCGGATTATCTGCTGCATAGGTTTGGTGAACTTTTGATAAAATCTCTGCAGTTTTTAAGACTGTTCCTTGCGGGGTGAGAAGGATTGCACCACCAGGCTCTATATGTCCTTTTTGCATGACAGTATAATTATTATTGTCTTGGTCATGACTGATATAGTCGTCAGAGGCAGCATGGAATTGTTCTAGCCCGTCTTCATATTTAATTAATGCCCAGCGCGAGGGCCTTAAGCCCATTTGATCGAGAAATGCCATAAAGTGATTTTGGAACCCAGTCACCATAAATGCGGGGCCATTGTAAGGCGTTCGCATTTGCTTAAAGTATTCCAACATGGCAATTTGATCTTTGGTGGTTTGCTCGTTGGGTATGGGGGGCATGAGTCGGAAGACTGCTTCGTCAAGTTCGATATTTTTCATGACGATTTGACTTGCTAGGTCGGTATCAAATTGCATTGAATCCGATAAGTTTTTATCTGCAAAAATACCTTCACTGCGCATTTCAAGAGCATTGCTGCGAGCTGAGTTCAATTCACCATTATGACTTATAAAAAATGGACAAGGTTGTGCATTAGCCCATTGAGGGTCAGTATTGGTTGCAAAACGAGCATGAAGACTCACGGCGGAAGCGTGCATATCTGGGTCAGTTAAATCTTGATAAAACTCACCCATGAGTTCTGGTCTGACCATCCCTTTATAAACGATAGACTCAGCGCTTTGTGATAAGATATTAATTTCTATTCGTTGTCTTTGCGCTTGGCTGTTAATTTCAAAACTTGCTTTAAGTGCAGCGTGTTCTGTAATGTGTTGTTGGGATTGTGGTATCAATATTGCCTGCCAAATCTCAGGCATTTTTGAGCGCGCCATATGAGATAACGCACCTAAATTGATTGCCGCAGGTCTCCAGCCAACTACGTCAAGACCAGCTCTGGCGACACTGGTTTCAATTAAATTTTTGGCTTCACGGATTTGCTTTGGTGGTAAAAAATAATGACCGACAATAAATTGTTTAGGCTCGAGGATCAGATGATTTAAAGATTTTTTGTTGACGGGGATAAATTCATCGTTTTGAATTTTTTTATGATAAAAAGTTTTTGGAAAGTCATAGAGACGAATGCCTGCGCCATCACTCTCTTGTGTGACTGGGTTAAACCCTGCTCGATACTCAAAATTTGATAAGACTTTTAACCCGTCGTGTACGGTTTTTTGATTCGCAATTTTTTTTAGATTAACAATTAAAGCAACACCGCATGAAGATTTTGAATTGTTGAGCATATTTGAACATCCTATTCGTTACAGCTTTTTTTTGCCAAGAAGATTATCTTGATTTAATTTGTTCAGCAAGAGGTTTTAGCTTATTCTGCGTGCTATAATTCATAAAATTATTTTTTTGGTAAAAAATGATGCGAAAGCAAGTAAAATGCTCTAATCGTCTGGAATACGCTAGTTTTTTAAGAAATGCTTTAGCCTTAAAAGGCTCGGTAACACCAAAAGTATTCATAAGAGTGATTTGTGTTGTTGCTTATTCTATGTTGATATCTTTTCTTTACCATTTTATACCTTCCATTTCATTGTCTATAGGACCATTCGAGTATGCAGGGTTCATTATGGGGCTAATCTTAGCTTTTAGATTGAATTCTTGTTATGAGCGTTGGTGGGAGGCAAGAAAAATATGGGGAAATGTCGTTAATCAAAGTAGAAACCTTGCCGTTATTATTGTTAATTATTGTAGTTCTCAAGACATACATTGGAAAACCAAAGTCACGAATTATATTATTGCGCTGCCGTATTTGATGAAAAATAATTTACGTGACCAATCATCCATCGATGAAATAAGACATTTGGTTGAGCCATCAGTATACGCAAAGTTGGAGCAAGTCATGCATAAGCCAAATGCATTACTGTCTATTATTGCAAAAGAGCTGCATATTTATCACATGAATCAACAACTTGATTCGTTTTCATTTTTACAGGCAGAAGAAAAGCGTGCACTTCTTTTAGATTGCCAAGGCGCTTGTGAGCGTATTTTGAAGACACCTATGCCTTTTGTCATGGTGGTTAAATTAAAACGATTTATTTTTTTATTTTTAATCGCGCTCCCTTTTGCTATGGTTGATGTTTCCGCTATGATTAGTCCTTTGGTTACGGGCTTAGTCGCTTATGCGCTGTTTTCGTTGGATCAAGTTGGATTTGAATTACAAAATCCTTTTGTAGAGGACAGACTGAGCCATTTGCCTTTAGATGCAATCTGCGAAACGATTGAAAAAAACATTGTAGAGATTCGCAAGCTGCAATGTGACGAGGAAAGCTAATTTATGATTCATGCGTTTTTCTATGGTGCGTTTTTAGCACTTGGACTGATTATTCCATTGGGCGTACAGAATATATTTATATTTAATCAAGGTGCGCATCAACGACATTTTTTACATGCTTTACCCAGTGTTTTTACGGCAATCGTTTGTGACAGTATCTTAATTATGAGTGCGGTTTTAGGTGTTTCTGCCATTGTTCTGGCGATTCCATGGTTAAAAACTATCGTAATGTTATTGGGAATTCTTTTTTTACTTTATATGGGTTGGCACAGCTGGCATACAAAACCTAGTCATTTACAAGAAGGTAAAAAACCATTATCAGCCAAAAAACAAATCATTTTTGCCGCTTATGTTTCTTTGCTAAACCCGCATGCGCTGATGGATACCATGGGTGTGATTGGTACTGGTTCATTGCAGTTTTTGGGTCAGGAAAAATTAGTGTTTACCGCTGCATGTATTTTAATCTCAGTTTTTTGGTTTTTTGGTTTATCTGTTTTGGGACATTATTTGCATAGGCTCGATAAATCAGGTCGTTATTTAAAATTCATGAATAAACTATCAGCAATTATTGTATGGACAATTGCTGGCTATATGGCTTGGATGCTTTGCAAATGATGATAAAAGGATAAGATTGTGCAACCTATTCAAAAATCAAAAAAGTTAAGCAATGTTTGTTATGATATACGCGGACCCGTGCTAGAAAAAGCAAAGCGCATGGAGGATGAGGGTCACAAAATTACAAAATTAAATATTGGCAATCTCAGTTTGTTTGGTTTTGATGCACCTGATGAGATTGTTCAAGATATTATTTTAAACATGCAAAATGCTTCAGCCTATACCGATGCAAAAGGCTTATTTGCTCCGCGTAAAGCGATTATGCAATATACCCAAGAAAAAAATATTACTGGTGTGACGATAGAGGATATATTTTTAGGTAATGGGGCTTCAGAGCTGATTGTTATGAGTATGAATGCTTTATTAGATAATGGCGATGAAGTATTGTTGCCATCACCAGATTATCCACTATGGACTGCTGCTGTGAGCTTGTCTGGCGGTCATCCAGTGCATTATGTTTGTGATGAACAAAATGAGTGGATGCCAGATATTGATGACATTAAGGGTAAAATTACGCCCAATACCCGCGCTATCGTTGTGATTAACCCCAATAATCCAACGGGCGCGCTTTATAGTGATGACATATTAGAACAAATTGTTGAGATCGCACGCCAGCATCAGTTGATCATATTTGCCGATGAGATCTACGATAAAGTTTTATACGACGGCGCGACGCATCGATCAATTGCATCATTTGCAGATGATGTGTTGTTTATTACATTCAATGGCCTGTCAAAAAATTATCGATGCTGTGGTTATCGTGCTGGATGGATGGTGGTCTCTGGTGAAAAAAAACATGCAAAAGATTACATTGATGGGTTAAATATTTTAGCTTCAATGCGTTTGTGCGCCAATGCACCCGGTCAGTTTGCGATTCAAACGGCCTTAGGGGGTTACCAAAGTATCAACGATTTAGTCGCACCAGGGGGTAGACTCTGGAAGCAACGAAATTTAGCCTATGAGATGCTGGTGGATATTCCTGGGGTCACGTGTGTGAAGCCTAAATCTGCTTTATATTTATTCCCAAAATTATGTGCAAAACAGTATCCAATTGCCGATGACAAGCAGTTTATATATGAATTATTGACTGAACAGCGCGTGTTAGTTGTTCAAGGTACTGGTTTTAATTGCCTGACACCTGATCATCTGCGTATCGTATTTTTGCCAAATACAGATGATCTAACCGATGCTATGAGTAGAATAGCATCGTTTTTAGAGGGATATCGAAACCGTCACGCAGGTTGATTATGTTTTATAGGCGACGCAAAGTGTTCGGTTGAGATGCTGTATTACCGATCGTTGATGAATCTCTTCGTCTTCCGATTGACTGAGTTGGAGTTTGGAAAAATACAATCCCGTTACGATGTTGAGCAGGTGGTAAGTGTGTTTCGTCCTGAATAAATGTTACTTTATCATCGAGAGTAACATTGAGTTCAGTGGTAATTTCTTGTGTTTTCATTAAGAAATTTTCACAGCATTGTCTTGCTAGTTCGCCATTCATGACAGTATCTTCGATAGCCTTACAGTATGTTCTTGGTTGTAATTCACGAATCGATTGATAGAATCCATAGTCTAAATCATCGTTCTCTAATAACATAAAGTGGGATTATATTATCTTCATATAGTTATTAATTAGTCAATAGACACGACCTCATCCTGAGTGTATTATCAAGAGTCAATTGATTTTGAGCAGAAAAAATGAAAGCAAAATCTTGGGGTTATAAGAAGTCAGACTTATTAAATTTCATGTTGATTTCAACATTAGCGATAGGTTTGACTGGGTTTATAATAGCAATGGTTTATGCGCCTATCATCACTTTAATTGTTACTGGCTCTTTGATTGGTGTTAGTACGTTGGTTACTGTTATTTCTATACTATTAATAGGCAATTCAGTCTTCAATTTGGCGAAAGAGATTGCCCCATTGGCTAAACCTCTAGCCGCCTTTGTTGCCGTGGGGGTTACCATGACACTTGCCCCCGTCAGCCAAGGGAAGTCTTTAGAAATATTAAATTCTTCAAGAAGGGAAGACCCTAAAGAGCGAAGAGGGACGCAACCTGCTAAATTACATCAACATTCATTTTTAAAGCCTCCCCCCTCACGATTAGATCCTGTTTTGTCAGAAAAGAACACAAATGCTAACACAATATTTTAAAACGCTGGGTGCTGCATTTTTTTCATCCTCTTTGTATGTTCGTGTCGTGAAACATTGGCACGGATTGGGCATGGGATATTTTTTATTTGTTATTATTTTGGGTGCTATTCCTTTATCTGTTCGGATGAATATAGAACTTAATCAATTTTTCAAAGATAAAATCTTATTCCCTATTCAATCAATTCCATTGCTGAGGATAGAGCATGGTGAGCTTATTTATCATCAACCAATGCCCGATTTAATAAAAAATAAAAATAGAGATGTGGTTTCAATCATAGATACGACTGGGGCAGTATTTGCAATGAGCTCGGCATACCCGGAACTTACCATGCTTATTACCAAAAATAAAATAGATTTTAGACCGCCAAGTTATAAACAGTTTTTGGGTTTCACTAAAAATTCTATGAATAATCCTATTTATACACATACTTTTGATAAAGAGCTTAGTGGATATATCTCAGGTCAAGAGTGGCTTCATTCTTCAGGAATACTAAGATTAAACACGGTGATACAAATCTTTATCTTGCCGTTGATTATTTTGTTTTATTTTTTTATTTTCACAGTTACATTACTTTTATTATCCTCAATTGTGCAATTATATTCTGATATTTTTTTTAATCTTCAACTTTCATTTAAAGCCTCGTGCCGCTTATTGTCCGTCGCGGTAACACCAGCTTTGGTCGTCTTTTTTTCTATGCAATGTAGTCATTTAGCTCTACCTATCATAGATTATGGTGTGCTTATTCTTGCTTATATTTCTTATGGATTATACTCGGTCAAATGGCGTTCTGTTTGATTTTATAGATCTTAACTGGACATAACCCCCAGCTCATGAGTTCTATTCCTTGATAAAGACATTCAAATTGTTCATGAAGAATCATGCGAGTAGCCACTATAATTCGGGTGCTGGGTTTTAGGGATGCCATTTTTGAAATTAACAGATTCCAAGTATTATCATTAAGGCAGGTAGCTGCTACGTAGATAATATCGGCATCACCAAAATCGTAATCTAAAAAACTATCATTAATAAATTGGATATTCTCTATTTGATTGTGCACAAACCATTGATTTGATTGTGCGAGCTGCAGGTGTGACTGATGGTATAAAGGAGGCAATAGTTCAATACCAATAGATTTTTTAACATTAAAAAACCACATGGCACTTAACACCGCTTTCCCAGAACCTGAGCCCAAGTCATAAAAGACATCTTGCTTTGAGGGAGATACTCGTTCAAGAATAGTATAAAATGATAAAAAATCGATTTCGCCATAAATAAACTCTTTATTATGAATGAAATTTAGCAATCGATACCATTTTGAGGCAGATTTTGCATGAACTTTTTTGTAAAGTAATTCCAAAATATGTATCTTGTTTTTTATATTTGGCCAATCAGGTCTTTGACTTAATTGTTTTTTTTTATCCAATTTTTTAAAATGAGGGATAAGTACGTTGGTTAGCAGAAGTCGTAAAGTCATTAATAGCAGGGGGCTTATGAGAATAAAGTAATACAGCATAACTAAAGCAGCCCCAACCACATGCACAATCCATAATAACAGTGTGCTTGAAAAGCTTGGAGATAATTCGGTGTTTTAGCTTTTAATAGAGCTAGGTTTTGATGAATGAGTAAGCCTAATCCTAACATCCACCATCCATAAAACCAAAGCGAAAAATGTTGTATCTGCGCAATTAATAGCCATAAAAAATGCATCAAAGCCAAAAAAATAATGATCGCATGTTGCCAATAATTGCCAAAAAAAATAGCAGTTGATTGAACGCCAATTTTCAAATCATCGGTTCTATCATTCATGGCATATAACGTGTCATATGCCATGATCCAAAAAAAATTAATGAGCATTAAAATCGCCATGATGGCGTTAGGGGTAATGCCTGCTGTTGCAAACGCCATAGGAATACCCATGGAAAATGCAAAGCCTAAAATAACCTGCGGAGTTTTGATGAATCGC
>CAMDJY010000023.1 GCA_945901145.1 Legionella genomosp. 1
TCAACCTTCTACGATCAAGGGAGTGGTATACAAAAGCGCGAATGACCATTTTGTTGACGCAATGAAACAATATGCTGATCCTGCCATCGTTACAAGGGCTGCTGCCATTTTCGAACCACGAACGTTAACAGTTGCTGTATTTTCTAGAAGAAATCTAGGAAATCCAAAAGTTGATGCTGTAAATCTTGAGCCTGAAGAGGATTTAGAGACGCAAGCAGAAAAGATACATGCATCTTTATCTCAAGAGAACAAAGATAAATACAAAACCGCTGATATTAAAGACTTGCTATCGATTATCAAAAGTTGTCCATCTATGCCTCAATTTTTAGCCGAAAATCCTTACCCACCATTAGGTAAAGTAAATGATCACATGTTAGACGAAGCTATCGAACGAGCGAAGGACGGAACCACCACTATATTAGATATAGTTGGCAACGAAACTATAGAAGATGGTTTAATGGTTGAACATTTACAAGATCGAATACAAACAGCCGGTCTTCCAGTCGATCATGGTATCGTTGCCGTTGCTCATTGCCCTATCAATGTTTTAAGCGATAGAATTTTAAAGCGTAATCAAGAAGCAACAGATCGTGGTAAACCAGAGGATATTAGACAAGCTTTTTTTCCCTTTCAACAATATGCCATGATTTATCAAAGAGCACCAGAGCATGTGGAACCCAGTAAAATCATAGGAAAAGTATCCAGAAATGACATTCAAAAAGCATCAAGAGAATTTGGCAATGGAGAGGAGGATGCAAAATATTTAATACAAGAATTAGGCTTCAAAGAGGATGAAGAGAGTATTGATATCGTCGTTAGAGCTAACCATCAGCTAATACTTCAAACTGCTACCATGACACCAGAAAAAGGTGCAAAGGAATTATATAATCAAATTTTTAATAATGGCTTATCCACTTCTTTGCATAACTCTTCAGACCAAGTCTATGATGATTTACAAGAAAAACCAGGAATTCCAAACAGGGTCAGTATGGTTGTAAATACTGAACTCATCGCTCTTCAACAAGCAATGGCAGAGGCATCAACAACTGTTGAAAAAAATAATATTCTTTCGAACTTTTGGCAGTCAATTTTAAAAAATCCTGTATGTGAACAGCAAGATAATAATACTTGTCGTATCACTTTTCTCTATCGAGGCAAGCCAGGTACCAAAACAGTCAACCTATGTAGTGCGCTTTGTGATCCATCGATGCGCGAACAAGGGAAACTCGTTAAAGTACCAGACACTGATATTTGGTCATTAACGATTGAAAATGTACCTAGCGATGCAAGGATCACCTATCAGTATTTTGTTAATGGACAGCCAACATCTGACCCTCTCAATTCTTTCAAAATTAATGCACAACATGCCTCTAATGGTGATCAATATATTGCCGAAATGCCTAATGCAAAATATCAACCTTTTGTGCCAAGAGATCGCCTGCCTGGACTCATGCGAACGCTTCGCTCACAAGAGCGATTAGTGCGAAAACAAATTGATTTTAGTCAATCAAAAATTTTATCTGAGAAAGAACCTTATATGGCTGATGCTAAATTAGCATCTACCGCATTACAAACTGATATGGCAGACGAACTTCATGATGAATCGTTACGAGGCATTACGAAAAAGGATTTTCGACGCTTTTCAAAACAAGGCGCGACTAGAGATTATTGGGTACATTTACCACCCAATTACGATCCTAACCACCGCCCTCCATATAAAGTTTTGGCCCATTTAGATGGCGAGGAAACGATTAAAAGTATGCGGTTACCTGCAATTACGGAAAACGCCATGCGCACAGGCCATATGGAGCCAACGATCACAATCTATGTTGATGCAGCTAATCGTAATGTTGAATATGGTTGTGGTCCAGATGCGGAACCATTTGCTGATTTTTTAGCAACAGAATTTCTTCCTGAATTACAAAAAGAATATCCCAGTATGTCTCGAGCATCTAAAGATACCACTATTGCAGGATTTAGCATGGGCGGACACGCAGCAACACATATTGCTACAAGACATCCAGAAGTATTTGGTAATGTCATTGGGCAATCCAGTGCCTTTTGGATGGGGGCTGAAAACCCTAGCAATGGCGAGTTTCAACTCACTGAAGGATTATTGAAGAAACTGCAACAACAAGAATATCCCAATAGCGCCGCGGCGAAAAATCAATGTTTTTATTTAAATGTTGGATGTTTAGAAACAGCGAAATATCAATTATCGCCTTCTGGTAATCAAATAGCTGGGCAGGGTGTTGGACACGACATTGCAAATCAGCATTTTGCTGAATTTTTATCGCAACAAAAAATTCCTTGCGAGTTTGAAACTTATACCGGCGATCATTGTTTTGCAGAATGGCAGGAGCTATTGGTTGAAGGATTGGACAAAATACACCAGTTACGGATGACTCATGCTGTTGTACCCCGATATAAAAGCACTATACAAGAAATGAAAAGACAATCTGAAAAAGGATATCTAGCACCAACTGAATCTTCTAACGCTAAAAAGAGTGAAAAATATTCACCTTTGCAAATGACTCCTAAACCTTGGAAATAAGTCTTCAGGCGTTGCCTAGTAAGCTTTTATTTAGAATAAATCTTAGTGCGGAAAAAAGAGCGCAGAATTCTATGGCTTATTTGAAGTTGACCCTACTCAGCTACAAAAATATTTCGAATAATTCGATTGTTTCGAATAATATGCTATAATTTGCTATGTGGATATAAAACATGGTGGTACAAAATATGAACCTACATTCTATAGCAAGTGAAAATCCTAGCAAAAAAGACATAGGTGTTGCTAAAAAATCATCAATAGCTCTAGGCACATTACGATTACATAAAACATCTCCGGCTTATTTAAATATAGAAAATAAAACCGTTGAAATACCTGAGTCCGCCGTAAAGTTATTGCTAGAAATAATAAATCAAATTGCAGAAGGTAATGCGCTGACCTTAATACCAGAACATACCAATTTAACCACACAAGAGGCCGCGGATTTATTAAATGTGTCACGACCATTTTTTGTTAAGTTGCTTGAGTCCGGTGAAATACCGTTCCAAAAAGTGGGTAATCGTCGTCGCATCCTGATTGATGACGTACTAAAATATAAAGAAAAAACTCATCAAGAGAGAGCCAAAATATTGCAAAAGCTTGTTGACCAAGCACAAGATTTAAATATGGGATATGAATGATTCATTTTACCGCTTTGTACGATGCCTGCGTACTCTATCCTGCACCACTACGCGATCTACTTATGGAGTTGGCTCTTAGTGATCTTTATCGCGCCAAATGGTCTAATAGAATCCATGATGAATGGATGAGGAACGTTTTAAAATCACGACCTGATATCACAAAAGATAAGCTAGAACGAACCAAACAGATGATGAATATGCATGTGCTTGATGCATTAGTAGAAAATTTTGAAGATGTTGAAAAAATATTAACATTGCCTGATCCTAACGATGCTCATGTGTTAGCGGCAGCAATTGTTTCTGAAGCGGATATCATTGTTACATTCAATTTAAAAGATTTCCCTCATGATCAATTAATCAAATACAATGTTAAAGCACAGCATCCTGATCTGTTTTTAATGCACCTCAGCAATCTGGATGAGACTTCATTTTTAATGGCTGTTAGAAATACGCGGTTGCGATTAAAAAACCCATCAAAATCAGTTGATGAATATCTCACCATTTTAAAGAAGCAAGGGTTGCCAAAAACTGCCGTGTTTTTAGAGCAGCATAAAGATGAAATATAAAAACCGACAGATGTACAAAAAAACAGCTTCGTGACTTTTACGTATTTGGGTACGACATCGTTAGACATCGTACGCCATTTGTAAGGTTTTCCCGCGGCAAAAATTGTTATATAATCAAGTGGTTAAAAGTTGGGTTACGGGCTCATAATCCGTTGGTCCTAGGTTCAAGTCCTAGTGGGCCCACCAATAAAATCAAGTAGTTATGAAAGACGTAGTGCAGAAACAGAACAAACAAACCCTCTCATGGGACACTTTTAGGACACCCAGAGATAACAAATGGCGATAAGTCATAGCAATAGGGAACCATCCAACAGATACTTTAAATTAAATAATATGCTGCATTGTTTATTTTGGAGTATGTGTCTTCTCATCAATTATTCTGCTTATGCTTCTTGTAAACTTCCCAAAGGCTTTACTTATCTCAGAGATGTAGATAATTCTATTGATCAAACAATTTCCTTCGCCACATCGGATAACTGTATTGGGTAGCGGAACAGAATAACAAATCCTTGATTCAATCCGTCCGTGGCCATAATCATTATCTTCTGTTCGAGAGTGCTCAACGGCGGCAAAATCTTTTTCAATAGCTGTCGTAAAAAAATCGCTCACCATTTCCTGTAATTCGCTCTGATTACCTTTGAGTGCTAACACATAATCAGCTTCACAATCACGTATTTTTTTTGCAATATCGCGTTGACAGCCCATCGCATCAATAGTAACAATGCATCCTTTAAGTTCAAGGATATCTAGCAGTTGCGGGATGGCTGTTATCTCGTTAGATTTTGCATCAGTCTTCTGTTGGCCTAAAACCACACCATTTTGACAGGCCCATGCACTAACCATATGAATCGCTGATTTGCGACTTTTTTTATCATAAGAGCGACGAGCTTGTTTGCCATCAATAGCTACTATTTCTCCTTCTGTTATTTTAGCTATGGATTGAACCCAGCTGACAAAACAAGATTGTAGGGCTTTTGGTGATAGACAAGACATTACACGAGCAACCGTATCATGACGAGGTATGCCATTTTCATACGGTAGACATTTCTTCAACCAATCTAATTTGCCATGACCAAAGTCTTCTATTGCCTCCCAGCCATCAAATCCACAAATAATCGCGCTAATACAGAGGAATACAATCTCTATTAATGGGTAATCTGTACGGCCTCTTACGCGTGGATCAGGTAGCTCATCAAAATGCTCTATCAAACTGCATGTCATCAAATACCCTCTTATTTTACAAAATAAGAGGGTATTTGATCATAGATGGCTGTTAATTAAAAGATTTTGGTGATCTTGCCCTGACCTCGTAGAGAGCCCACAAGACCAGTTAGCACTATACCTCTCATCAACACATCAACACCGAAAACAGCAAAAGTGCAAATTAAAACACAACCAAGCCTTTGGTTTGTGATGCGAAGTTTTTTTGATTATCTCTTATCAATACTTCGAGATTTTTTCACATTGCGCTGGTTGTTTCAATCAAATACGGTAAAAGTATCAAAACACTCCATGTTTGAAAATCAATCAAGGCATGCTAGTAGAAACCATGGCCCCATGCTCTCACCAAATAGCCTTACTGCCTGACGGTCGTGTTTTTCCACTGTTTTAATTATTTAATCTGTCTCCAATTGACGCTTAAAAACGCGATCAGCACGATAACTAGAGCGAACTAATGGACCAGAAGCCACTTCATAAAAACCTTTTTCAAGACCAATCTGACGAAATTGTGT
This sequence comes from Legionella genomosp. 1, assembly GCA_945901145.1. GTDB lineage: Bacteria > Pseudomonadota > Gammaproteobacteria > Legionellales > Legionellaceae > JAGVJT01. The sequence goes on from CAMDJY010000023.1 coordinate 5,489, forward strand.
AAATTCTTCCGGCGTCACATAACGCTCGACTCGTAAATGATTTTTTGTAGGCTGCAAATATTGCCCAAGGGTTAAAATATCAACATGACGCTCACGCAAATCATCCATCGTTTTTAAAATCTCAGCCTCAGTCTCACCTAGACCTAACATTAAACTCGTCTTGGTAAAGACATTGGAACGATATTTTTTAGCATATTCAAGCACATCAAGTGTTTGCCAATATCCTGCACGATTATCGCGAACAGGATGCGTCAGACGCTCAACAGTTTCCACATTTTGTGCGAAAACATCAAGACCACTGTCTAATAAAATCTCAACATGAGCATGTACACCTTGAAAATCAGGAGTTAAGGCTTCCACGTGCGTTTTTGGACTGCGCGCTTTAATCGCACGAATTGTTTGTGCATAATGATAAGCACCACCATCACTCAAATCATCACGATTAACTGAAGTTAATACAACGTAATCTAAATTCATCAACGCGACTGTATTCGCTGTATTTTCAGGTTCATCCAGGTCAAGCCACCCATGAGGGTTGCCTGTATCTACCGCACAAAATCGACAGGCGCGCGTGCACACTGAACCCATCAGCATAATTGTTGCAGTTCCATGAGACCAGCACTCACTGATGTTAGGACATTTTGCCTCTTCACAAACCGTAGATAATCGATGCGCTTTTACCTGGGATTTAACAAAATTATACTCAGGAGACGTAGTCGTCACCATCCTGAGCCAAGCAGGTTTAGGTAATCGTTCATAGGTCGCATCTGATTCTTTAACACCGTCTTTAATGGCAATCACACCGTGCAGAGTCTTATACTTTTGACCACTATCAACAACAATTGGAATATCTGTTAACTTACTCATTTTTTAAAAAACCTTATATAGAGCACATGAACATTTACTAAAGCTAAATACATCGCTACTAAGACATCACTTAAATAATGTTTGGCTAATAAAATTCGCGAACAAGCAATGACAAAACCCGTCATGATATACAACCATCCATAAACCGGAAAAAGAATACTTAAAGCAAACACTAAACTCATAATAGTGATGGTATGACCAGAAGGAAACGACCAATATGAGGCATGATGCTGAAACCCATAAAATCCATACTCATGACTTTTGAACAAGAGTTCAGGCCTGGCACGCCCTACAAGAACTTTTAATATTCCGCAGATTAAATTAGAAATCAACACACATAACCACAAAAACCAAAAACGATTCGCCCATAACTGCTGGCGATATCCGTATTGAAAAAAAATCGCCAAACCCAACAAAGCAACCAGATAAAACTCGTAAGTACCAAAAATAGTAATTGCTTTAATATAGACTAAAAAATTTTTTAAATTTAACGAAGCAATCCATAATGCTAGTGGTTGGTCGATATAAAAATAAGATAAAAAAATCAAACTCACATAACTCAACATCACCCAAGGTTTAGTCAAAAAAGTAAATAAACGTTCAGTTGGATTCATAGCAATCGCTCCTGTCAATTCTATAAATTGGGTGAGTCACGTCATCCATCGGATCACGTTCACAAAACCCTAGCACAGACACTAATTCCTGATTAACATAAATCAAAGGAATATGAGCGCGCAACCATGGCGGAACACCCCATGTTTGCATCAATTTCTTCAAAACACGTGTTTTCCCTTGCCAAACAATATGTTCTCCGCCTTGACGAAAACGAACTTCAACAACACTGTGTTTAGGAATAGATACACCAGATGTTGCCGGACTCGCTTTTAAGATCATATCACGAGTTAATTGTAGCGGACTAGGAAATGCAACCCATGGATACACTTTAGGGACCCATGGGTCTGAATATTGTAATAAATACAACGTTTGTCGATAACGTCTAATTTCAATACCATGCCATTGCACACAGGGATTGGCATCTTCACGCGCGCGAATCACCTCGTGAATAATCCGTTGAAAAGTTTTAGTAGAAGGTAGTTGCAGATTTCTTTCATTGAACCAAACTCGTAATATATTCTGCATGCGATGCACGGGTAAATGCAGCAACTGAGACAATAGTAGCGACATTGGTCGCATGGCTAATTGAGGACAATCAATATAAGCAAGATCTCTCAAATTAGCCTCTGCCTCACGAAGATGCAAGGTGCATTGACTCATATTCTTATTCACACCTGGCCATTTCTGTTGTAAAAGCGGTAACACTTGATGACGCAGAAAATTACGAGAATACCTCAGGTTTTCATTGCTATCATCTTCAATCCAAACTAATCGATGACGCTTGGCATAGTTTAACAACTGCTCACGAGAATATAAAAGTAAAGGACGCAACAACAGCATAGAAAAACTTTCGCGGCTCTCAGCCATACCACATAGGCCACTAAGGCCCGCACCACGACATAAATTTAGTAAGATGGTTTCTGCTTGATCATCTTGATGATGAGCCAATAAAATACAACTATTCAATGTCATTTGTGATCGCAGCGCTTCATAACGTGCGGTTCTTGCTGTTTCTTCTATATTGTTTTGAGTATTTATTTGGACTGAACAGGCTGTAAATAATATTTGATGAGCTTGACAAAAATCAGCACAATGATTTTGCCAAGCACATGCATGTTCGCTTAAATGATGATTCACATGAATTGCATGAATTTTAGGTTTTAAAACCGGCAGAGCGGCAAGCAAATGCAACAATACCGTTGAATCTAGACCGCCACTAAACCCGACAATAAGCTTATCAAACGCTTGCAAGCGTTGAATCCAAATCTCATCCAAAAGCTCAACAAACAAGAATTATACACCCATCGCCATCAATTTATCATAACGTTGTTGCAGTAAAACATCTAAAGGTAACGCTTTTAGTATTTTAAGTTCTGATGCAATCACCTGACGCAATCGGTCACACATATCGACAAGATTACGGTGAGCACCACCCAATGGCTCTGGGATAACACGATCAACTAAACCATTATCAAAAATTTTAGCCGCTGTCATCCCCATAGCACGTGCAGCATCACCAGCTTTTGCCGGGTCTTTCCATAAAATGGAAGCACACCCTTCAGGAGAAATCACTGAATAAACTGAATATTGAAGCATCATGACACGATCACCAACACCAATTGCCAATGCACCACCTGATCCCGCTTCACCGGTCACTATACAAATAATCGGCACGGTTAAGGTAGACATTTCAAACAAATTACGAGCAATTGCCTCGGATTGATTGCGCTCTTCAGCACCAATACCCGGATAAGCACCTGCTGTGTCGATAAATGTAATCAAGGGTATGTTAAATTTTTCTGCTAATTTCATCAGACGCAACGATCGACGGTATTCCTCAGGCCGAGCCATTCCAAAATTACGATAAACTTTTTCTTTAGTCCGTTTACCTTTTTGGTGACCAATCACCATCACCGCCTCATCTTGGAAACGTGCAAGACCGCCAATGATCGCAGGTGCTGCTGCGTGGTGTCTATCACCATGCAGTTCTTGAAAATCTGTAAATAAATATTCAAGATAATCAGTTGTTTGCGGCCTTAGTGGATGACGTGCCATTTGCACAATTTGCCAAGGATCTAGTTTAGAAAAAATATCCTCAGTCAGTTGTCTACTTTTATGTTCAAGGCGCGCAATCTCATCGCTTAAATTAACAGTGCTATCAACATCAACCATGCGCAAAGCCTGAATTTTTTGGTTTAATTCTTCAATAGGTTGTTCATAAGCTAAAAACTGATGACTCATCTAAAAACTCAATGGTAAATTAATTATAACCACTGTATCATACTCTTGATTAAATCATTTTCAAACCCCTGCATGTATTATAAATTTCTTTCTATACAACCTAATCAATATATTCTTAGCCCATCTAAAATTGATATTTGGCAATTTTCTTTGAATCGTCCTATATTAGATTCTCATCAACTTTTGCTTTCCGAAGATGAATGCACCCGCGCTGATCGATACTATTTTGAGCGTCATCGACGCCGTTTTATCAATGCACGAACGATGCTCAGACAAATTCTATCGCGTTATCTACAATGCCAAGCTCAGGATCTAATCTTTAAATATAATCCTCAAGGCAAACCTTATCTTGACGCTCAATCCATACCTATTACATTTAATTTAAGTCATTCGCAAGAGTTCGCTTTATTAGCTATAGGGCTGCATCATGAACTCGGCGTCGATCTTGAGTATTTTTCAGGAAGACCCTATCAAGGCATTGGGCAGCATTTGTTTTCAAATCAAGAAAATAAATTTTTAGAAAATATTGCAACAAGTTTAAAGCCTCTCACTTTTTTTAATATTTGGGCACAGAAAGAAGCATTTATCAAAGCCATTGGATTAGGATTATCCTATCCCACTCAAAGTATGACCGTCCCTTTCCTCCGGTATGATCACCAAAATATTATTAATCCAATAGATGATATTTCATGGAAAATAACATCATTCTATCCAATGCCTTTGTATGCTGCAGCGATATGTTACCATCCAAGTATTGAAAATATATATTACGGCTGCATATGAAACCTATTTTTATCAAAAAAGATTCAATTGTAGAAAATATAAAAAATCAAAACAGCACATGTGAATATGATTTTTATATTTTCGACAGCATTGATTCAACGAATCGCTTCTTAAAAGATTTACCCAGAACATCAAAACCAATCATTCCTTGTTGTATTGCTGAAATGCAAACAGCAGGCCGTGGTCGATTTGGTCGAGACTGGCACTCACCTCAGTATGAAAATATATACTGCTCTAGTCGCTGGCGTTTTCCTAAAGATCTAATGCAACGTTCTGGCTTAAGTTTAGTCGTGAGTCTTGCGATAACTGCCATGATTCACGACCTCTTTGACCACCTTAAGCTTGACCATAAAATCCAAATAAAATGGCCAAATGATTTACTTTGGCAACATAAAAAACTCAGTGGTACACTCATCGAATTAAAAGAAACAGATGAGGTCATTATTGGTATTGGGATTAATGTAAATTCAATTTACTCTAGCTTAAGTCATCAGGTAAAACCTTGGTGCTCTCTTCATGATATCACCAAACTTTTTTTTAACAGAAATAACTTGATTGCAAATCTACTAATCAAAATTGAACAGTATATGGATCACTTTACCCATCATGGTTTCATATTTTTTAAGCCAGAATGGGATAAACTTGATTATTTAAAGCATCAATTCATTACAATTAAAAATCACGACAAAATTTTATCTGGACAAACTCAAGGTATTGATGATCAAGGTAAACTTCTCTTAAGAGATACAACAGGTAGGTTACATGCTTTAGTCTCAGGAGAGACATCATTAAAAACTTAAATGAAGCAAGCGACCATTTTATTAATATAAAACAATAACTTGCTTCATGGTCAAACTAATCAATAATTTCTTCTAAATTGTCTTCAGTTGCGTCAACACCTTGTTTTTCTTGTTGAATACGCAAATAAATCTCTTCACGGTGAACCGCAACATCCTTAGGTGCATTAATACCTAAGCGAACTTGATTACCTTTAACACCTAAAACTGTAATATTAACATCGTCACCGATAATAAGTGCTTCACCAATACGTCGCGTTAAAATTAACATAATATATCTCCCTAATAATTCAGCTACCATCTCCGTTTTGCATTCAAATGACCATCAAGCCATTGCGCGGTTTTCCTGGTAAGTAACTCGTCAATACAAAACTCTAACCCCTATTTTACCGACACTTTCTTAAGACAACCTTAAGTAACGGGCTTAATTTTTTTACCTGCTCCCCAAAAAATAGCCAAAGCCAATAATGGCACATAGGCAATCATCAAACCCAATAATCCGTTCAGTTTTTCCAACCCAACCAAGATTGCCATCGGCCATAACCAGAGAATATTAATCATAATACTCCCAACTGTGACTGGTGCATGAGCGCCAAATCTTCGAGCGGCTCGTTGGTAGGCATGCGTTGAATGCGCCTGGTATATTTTCTCCAATTGACATGCGCGTCTTAAAATTGT
>CAMDJY010000024.1 GCA_945901145.1 Legionella genomosp. 1
ACCAAAATAAAAAATAAACAACTCATCACCAAACCGCAACGATACCGTATTCTCATTGCAAATTCATATTTATTATCCTGCCGTAACTTAAAAACCATCCAAGCTGGAAATAAACCTAATAAAAGAGCAACAAAAATTCCGGCAAAACTCAGGAGTTGCACAAAAGCTTTAGGATAAAAATAAGTCACGCACAAAGGCGGAATATACATTAGCAGCGCCAAGAAAAATCGCCATTTATCGTGTGACTTTATTTTGAGCAAATCAGCAAGAAAATGTAATAAAGCGAGTGAAATTCCCAGAAAAGATGTTATGACCAGCAAAATAGCAAATAATTTACCAAAAATAATCACCCAGGGATGATGCGTTACATGTGCTAACGCCATGATCACGCCTGTACCATTATCGCCACGCTGTTTTAAAGCATCAAAACTCGTCAATCCTTCTAAGGGAATATGACCAAGCGTGACCCACTCCCAAATCGCATATGCAAATAATGAAACAATACTGCCCCAAAGCACTGCTGTTTTGGTTGCGCTTCTATCATAATTCAGATATTCCGTAACAGCCGGAACAACAATACTAAACCCAAAAGTTGTGAGTAAGAGTGGCAGTGAAGGCAATACATCGACAAAGGAAGCATGTTGGGCAAAGATAGACATATTCGGTGTCAAACTCGAAGCAATCGTTGCCACAAAAGCTAGTAGTACGCATATACCTAAAACATTATTAATATGATACAACCATCGCGTACTGCTAAGAATGATAAAAGAAAAAACAAAAATTAAAACAATTGGCGTCATTGGATCGATGATGCCAAGCGTCACAGGCATCAGTAAATGCAACCATGCAAGAGCTGCCATCAGATATGTTGATAAAAGTGCGTATAATAATAATAAAATAATACAAGACGCCAGATAGTGCCCTGGGCGACCCAAAGTAATTTTAATCATACTAGCAAGGCTATAATGCCCTTTTACGACCATTTTCACTTCAAGAATATGAAAAGCTCCGAGTGTCATAAAAACCCAGGCCACAACAAATGCAACCCATGTAGGAACCAAGCCACTTGCACTGGTGACGATGGGTAACCCTAAAATGCCTACGCCGACTGACGTGCTAATAATCATCATCGCTGCATTAAATATCTTTAACTTCATCATTATTCCATATTTGTGTATAATCATTGTTTCATTTTCAAAAAGCCACAAACAATGTTACGTGTTCTATTTCTATTCTATCTTTTAGGTTTTTCTTTAGTTGGCACAGCGTCTTCTTTGTATCAAATTGACATCATTGTCTTTACACGTGCTTACACTGAAAATGATCAAGTTGAGAATACACCACCCTTATTAGCAGGCTATCATACCCAATTTGCGATTCCATTAAAACCACATGAACCAGGAAGTTCTGGTTTATATCAACTCATGCCCCAATCATCATCATCGTTGAAAGATGCATGGAACCGCTTAAACCACCAAGCTCAATATCGACCTCTATTACATTACACATGGATTCAACCGAGTAACAATCAACGCTCTGTCTTGTTAGCAGCACAAACGAATGATCACTGGGATGTCAAAGGGACGATACGGGTCAGACAAAGTAATTACTATTTATTAGATACTCAACTACAATTTTCAGCACCAAACGGCAAGCACAAACATTTTGTGCTTGCCGACAAACAACGATTAAAACCAGGGAATACCTATTACATCGATCATCCACAAGGGGGCATGTTGATTAATGTGCATCGGGTAAGCTAAAAGTTTTGCCCCAACCAATTATGCATAATCCAAAGGCAGCACGAGCCACATAACAAGATAAACGAATATGGCAGACCCACCCAACAATAAAAAAAGAATAAACAACAATCTAATCCAGGCCGGATCATAATTAAAATATTCCCCAAGCCCACCACAAACACCAGCAATCATCCTATCGTGTCTAGAGCGTCTTAATTTTTTATATATTTTATGTTTCATAGAACACCGATGAATTTATTTATTACAATTTCTAAAATACCTTCCAGCCTACCTCTTTGTTCGATTTTTTTAGCTAGACTCATGATATTAGCTCCTACCTCATGCGAAATTTTAGTATTGATTAAATTAAAAAACTTTCTTCATCACTAAATTCACCTCTCTCTAATGCATATTGTAACACAATACCACCATAATCACTGCCGTCGTTTTTTGATTCATTATCTCTTTCAACTAACGTCAGATCGGTTAAGCCGTTCAATTCGCATCACGCGCTTACCGGCAAATAAACCAATATAAAACGCTTGTTCGTTATCAAAGCCTTCTATTAATTTTTTAGACAAAACAATGTCAATAGGATCCATCATAAAACGAGCTTTACTTTCCTCTTGTTCGAAGACTAAAAAGCCATCTCTCGTTTGATAAAGTAAATGGTTAGATCCAGAACCAGGCACAGCATTGACAGAAAGTTCAAGTCTTTGATGTGTTGTTTTTTCCCACGCACTTTGTTTACATTTAGAAAAATTGATCCCCCGCAAGCAGGCTTCATACGGGTCTAAATTGCGAATTTCAGCTAATAAATCTTCCATGATTTTTATCACTCTTAAAAATAAAATAAATTAAATTGAATTGAACACGGCTTATAGTTTATACTTTAAATTATAAAATGCAATGCTCTAGAATATAAATATATTCATAAAATAATAAAAATAACAGAGAGAAAGCAGATTGAACACGAAACTAGGTGTAAACTTAAAAAAACTCTTATCACTTGCACATATTAGCGTCACAGAGCTCAGTCGACGCACAGGTGTCAAGCAACCCATTATTCATAAATTAGTCACAGGAGAAAACACAAACCCCAAAATTGCTACACTCCAGCCTATTACAGATTATTTTGAGATCACTATCAATCAACTGATTAAAGAAGAAGATATTGAAATTTTATGGCATGGATTAACTAAACCTGACCACAAAGGATGGAGAGAGATACCATTAGCGCAATGGTGTCATGATTTAAAAAAACCAATCTTCAACGAGGTGGCACTCGTAAATTATGAAGTACATGCTGCAATGTTTGCCCTATTAATTGAAGACACTTCAATGGAGCCTATATTCTCCAAAAACTGTCTTATCTTAATAGACACAACGCACATCGCCGCAGAATTTGATTACATTCTTATCAGAATAAAAGAAAAATTTAAATTAAGACAATATATATCCATTAATAACACAAAATATATTGTACCTCTTAATAGAACATCAGGTAAAATGAGTAAGCTTTCTTCAGCTAAGCAAATTATCGGTGTCGTAAAACGTATTATTTACGACCCAATCATTAAAGAAAAATCTTGACTGTGGGTTTCAATGGAGTGAACGATGCAAAAAATAAATATGGCTTTAAACGCCGTTTTAACAAAAAATATATGGAAGGAAATACATCATCTAGCACGAAACAGCATAACCAAATTAGCAAGTAAGGCAAATCTTTTATATTTTTTTAAATGGATGTCGGAACAATATATTCGACTTGAAAAAGAATCCCTGACCTATCCATTTAAATTAAGTTTTTCTAAAAAAAGCAGATTTTATTTTTTAAAAAAAGAATCAATATTCTTGAGGGTTGAGCTTTCTGGACGAAAAGATATCTTAGATATCGAGCTTGCTCAAATCATTCAGCAAAATTTATTTGAATTTTTCTCTCCTGAAGACAAAAAAAATATTTTTTCAGTTTATCATAATAAAGAAAGACTAAAATTAACTGAATCATATTACTGTACTGAAAATCAAACTGAAATGGTTGTTATCACTGAAATTTTAACAGGTAAAAACATTACAAAACCTGTCCATCTGGTCTCTGAGAACTATGAATTAATTAATCAATTAAGCTGTCATGATATTAAAAAGCTTTCATTCTTATCAGCTTCTGATCATTTTAAAAAATTATTCAAAAGGAATAGACAATAATAATTTAAACCTTCCCAAACCTTTCATCACTTAGCATACAAAATCCAGAGATTGACTCATTGGTGACAAAGCCTGCTGTGACTGCATTTTGTTTTATATAGTCTGATAGCACGATATGTAAATTTGGAGAGGGTACTTGTATATCCCATGCACCTTCAGATAATTTCTTAATAGAAACAAATTGAGACATTTTGGCAGGCAGACCTTTTATATCAAATCGACCCGCTATTGCCCCGTGTAAAGCATCTGATTCAGGTAGTTGTATGGAATAAAAACCACTATTATCATCAAAATGACATAATACCCCAGTGATCGAATGTGCTGCTTCATCCGCTGATGTCATTGCAATTTGTCTAAACCAGGCATGTTTTGCCGTAACAAATTGTTCGTAATGTTCGTTAATTAAAATATGACCATTGAGCGACCTGCTCTGACTAATGATAACACCCAGGCCTGGTCTTAATCCTTCTTCCACCGGATGATGGTCCGCTTCTGACAACATGTCTATTTTAAAATTAAATCCCTTTTTATCTTTTGTCTTAACCCCAAAAATCCAACTGTCATTAATCGGATCAAACCGTAAAAATGCATGACCGACGTGCCAACGATAAGGGATAGGTTCATTCAAATTTGCCTGACTTTCATCCTGAAAAATAACAGCCTTAGTTTGTGCATCATACAAAGTAGCAATACTATGAAAAGAAGAACCTTCACGTATCATTTGGAAAAAATATCCGTATTGCTCACCTTGTTCATTACTCACAACACCTGAAAAAACCCAGTTCACAAGAGAAGGCTCTTTTTCCGTGTCTGTAGCGATTGCAATCGTGCTCAAACTCATAGCAACGACACATAGACAAACAGAACAACACGAGACAATATTTTTATATGTAAATCGTAATAACGACATCATGTCAACTATAACCTTTTAAATGTGGATGAGCCCAGAGTGCATGCCAAAAGCTATCATCTAATACGGCATCTACTGGTAAAAAATACATCAAAGGTGTTGCGAATTCATAACATTTTACCGCGTCTTTCTCTGTCATGACTACTGTTTGTTCTAAAATTTTAAAATCTTCAGCAGACAGTCGATCATGATCAGCAAATATATACGAACGATAACATAATTGTAAGTCAGTTAATAAATCAAAAAAACGTTGTGGATTGCCAATTGCGGCCACCGCAGCAATCGGCGAGCGTAAAGCTTCAATCGGTGTCGGTTGCTCGCCTAAAATTGTTTTCAACGGACCTGGAACTAAACGCATCGCATACGCACGCGGCCATTCACCCGTATTTACAACAACAAAATCTACCGTGCTCAAACGATTCACCGGCTCACGTAAAGGTCCTGCAGGTAAACACTTTTGATTTCCCAAGCCACGCGTCCCATCAATCACAACAATCTCAATCGCACGGCCCATGGCATAATGTTGTAATCCATCGTCACTAATAATGATATCGACTTTATGATGATCTAACAAATAATTTACTGCATCTACACGCTTTGGTGCAATCACCACCGGAACTGCTGTTCGTTTCGCCAATAAAAAAGGCTCATCACCAACATCAACAGCGGCATCTGTTGGTAATACCTCATGTGGAAAATTCGTGATACGTGCTTTATACCCACGACTCACAATACCAACCTTTATCCCACGCAGAGTAAACTGCTCGGCTAAAGCAATCACCAGAGGCGTTTTACCAACACCACCAACAGTCAAATTTCCTACGACGATAACTGGCACGGAACATTTTTTTTGGTTAAAGTTGATTAAATAAAATTTCCGAGCGCATACCACCACCCGGTATAAATAACTCAATGGACTCAATACCCAACTGAGAGGATGTGCCCCATACCAGATACGATTAATCATAAAATTCTGGAGGTTACGCAGGCACTGCATCAGCGGATACCGAACTTAGTTGTTGCGTCTGACATAGTTTTGCATAATGACCATGTTGATTAATGAGTTGTTCATGCGTACCCTGCTCAACAATACGCCCTTGATGCAGTACAATGATATTGTCCGCACGTTGAATCGTCGACAAGCGATGTGCAATGACTAAAGTCGTGCGATCTTTGATCACGTATTCGAGCGCAGCTTGAATATAACGCTCTGAATCTGTATCAAGCGCTGAAGTGGCTTCGTCCAAAATTAATAAAGGCGCATCTTTTAATATAGCACGTGCAATCGCAATGCGCTGACGCTGCCCCCCAGACAATAATACCCCATTCTCGCCAATACGCGTATGATATCCATTTGGCAATTTCTCAATAAACTCATCAGCATAGGCTAATCGTGCCGCATGCACAATCTGTTCATAACTAACATGGACTTGACCATAGGCAATATTATGAGCAATGGTATCATTAAACAGTGTCACCTGCTGACTCACTAAGGCAATTTGTGATCGTAAATAAGATAAAGATAGTGCTTGAATCGGAATACCGTCTAAATCAATTCTCCCTTCAGTCGCCTCATAGAATCTCGGAATTAAATTTGAAATCGTCGTCTTGCCACTTCCTGAATGACCAACTAATGCCACTGTATGTCCTGCTTTAATACAAAAATCAATCTCATGTAAAACAACCTGGCCTTCTCGATAAGCATAAGATACACGATGAAACTGAACCTCTGCACGCGCACGCTGCTTTAACACACTACCATGAGGCGGCTCTATCGGTTCATCAAGTACGCCAAAAACACTTTCCGCACCAGCAAGCCCCCGCTGAAAGGTCGCATTGAGCGTCGTTAATGTTTTGACAGGTTTAATCAATTGTAACATGGCAGCAATAATCGCCAAAAAAGAACCTGCAGTCACCGTCATAACTGATGCAAGCTGTATCGCTACAAAAATAATAACAGCAATACCAAGACCAATAATGCACTGAACACCAGAAACGTTTATGGCTTTACTCACCGCAACCTTCATATCGTTTAAACGTGATTGCTCCGTCGCCTGATTAAATTTCTGACATTCATGATCTTCACCCCCGAACATTTTTACCACTTTATAGCCATCGATCGCTTCGCTGGCAATTTCAGTCACCTGCCCCATGGTCTGCTGAACACGACGACTGATGCGACGAATACGCTTATTGGTAAAATTTACCAAAAGACCAACGCAAGGAATCGTCAATAAAAACATCAAAGAAAGTTGCCAACAAATAACCATCATGACTATCAAAAGACCTACGACTAAACACGCATTTTGCACCAAATCAGTCAGTGCATCAGCACTGACCTGAGCAACCTGCTCCACATCGTAAAGAATTTTAGATAATAATTGTCCAGAAGTTGCCTGATCGTAATACTTTGCAGGAAGCCGAATAATATGCGCAAATACCTGTTGCCGAAAAACATTTACCACTGAACGCGCAACCCAGGTCATACAATAACTACCAAGTGCACTCACTAAACCACGAATAGTTACACCGATTAAAATCATCCATGGAATTTGTTTAACAAAATGCATATCAATATCAATAAATCCTTTATCTAAAAAAGGACGCATCATATAAGTCAACCCAGCATCGATCCCTGAATATAAAATGTTCGCCAACACCCCTAGCATGAATACAAGCCAAAATGGCTTAACGTAGGTAAAAATACGAGCATAAAGCTTAAAAAATCTATTTTCTGGATTTTTTTTCATTAATTTAACTTCATAATCAGGAGTTATTGTTCTGAATTAACGCAAATTCTACGCCTGATCGTGATCCTTATGCAAGCAAACAGCTATACTGAACACGTTTGCGCCCAAACGCGCAACATCGCATTGCCTTTAGGATATAAATAATAATCCACTTCACGAACCTCTACTCCATAATTTGCTTGCTGCAATCCGAGCAGAACCGGACCTAATAATGGAGAGGCCTGTGCTTGGCTATCAATTAATGGAAAAATTCGAACTTCATTAGCAATATTCGCTAGTGATTGAATGATTTCAAGTTGGTGTTGGATTTCAGTATCGATAAACAGATAATGCGAAACTAAAGCAAAATCAAAAGCGTGATGTGCAAAGGGTAGATGCTCTGGAATTTCTAAATAACGCCCTTCTGCAACACCTTGTTCATAATCTTTAAAAAAAATATTTAAACCATTACGTCTACTGTCAATAAATGCAGATATACCGCCATATTCTTGAACATCAAACTGCAGGGGATTTTGTAACACTTGTTCTAAACGAGCATTAAATAAACTATTCACTTCTTCAGTTAATAAAGCTAAAGGCTGGTTAAATAAAGGGTCCAAACTCACGATACATACCCCCTGATGATGCAACGTCGCATTGACTGCACTAGGCCCACATCCGTATTCTAATACACGTGTACGAATTTCGGCATTGGACAAACCAAACATCGCTTGATATTCATTTACATGATGACCCCAAAGTATCGGCTTACGCATTCTAGTTCCTCTCTTCACAATGTACTGGATGCGGGGTATAGTCTAGCGTATTTACTTAAGTAACTGGAAGTCATCCATGCATCAATCTCTGATTCATTTTCATGGCGACACTTATGACGCCCTACGCGAAAGTGTCTATCAATTCGCTTCACGAGAAATAGCACCCATTGCCGCTCAAATTGATATTGAAAATACTTTCCCAAACGCTTTGTGGAAAAAACTTGGGGATTTGGGCTTACTCGGCATCACGGTAAGCGAAACTTATGGCGGAGCTAACATGGGCTATCTAGCCCATGTCATTGCAATGGAAGAAATTTCACGTGCTTCCGCTTCCGTCGGCTTAAGTTATGGTGCACATTCTAATTTATGCGTCAACCAAATTGCATTAAATGGAACAGAAGAACAGAAACAACACTATTTGCCCAGTTTAATTCGAGGTGATCACATTGGTGCTTTGGCCATGAGTGAAGCAAATTCAGGTTCTGACGTTGTCAGTATGCAGCTTGCAGCCGAAGCAGTCGGTGATCACTATGTATTAAACGGAACAAAAATGTGGATTACCAATGGACCTGATGCCGATGTCATTGTCGTTTACGCCAAAACCAATAAAGCAGCGGGCAGCAAAGGCATTACAGCTTTTATCATCGAAAAAAACATGCCCGGATTCAAAACCGCTCAAAAATTAGATAAATTAGGTATGCGAGGCTCAAACACCTGTGAATTAGTCTTTGAAAACTGTCAGGTTCCCAAAGAAAATATTTTAGGTCAAGTCAATCAAGGCGTTGAAGTGCTCATGAGCGGTTTAGATTATGAGCGCACGATTCTGGCAGCAGGACCCGTTGGCATCATGCAGGCTTGTTTGGATGTCGTTTTACCTTATATTCATCAGCGCAGGCAGTTCAATGAATCTATTGGTAACTTTCAATTCATTCAAGGCAAAATAGCAGATATGTATACGGAATTAAACGCTTCACGTGCTTATCTTTATGCCGTAGCCCGCGCTTGCGACCATCATCAAGTCAGTCGTAAAGACGCTGCGAGTGTTATTTTATATACAGCAGAAAAAGCCACGCAAATGGCTTTACAAGCCATTCAAATATTAGGTGGCAACGGTTATGTACAGGAATACCCCACTGGCCGTTTATTACGCGACGCAAAACTTTATGAAATTGGCGCAGGCACCTCAGAAATTAGGCGGATGTTGATTGGACGTGAACTATTTAAGGAAACTCAACCATGAAAAAACCAGAAGATATTGTGATTGTCGCTGCAAAACGCACACCATTAGGTAGTTTCTTAGGCCAGCTATCAACGCTTACTGCGCCTGAATTAGGCGCAATTGCCCATCAAGCAGCACTAAAACAAGCTAAAATTGACGCAGGGGCGCTCGATGAAGTCTTAAGTGGCTGTGTGTTACAAGCCGGAATTGGTCAAGCCCCTGCTCGCCAAGCAGCGCGACTTGCTGGCATTCCCGATGTAGTAGGTGCAACCACAATTAACAAAATGTGCGGCTCAGGTATGAAAGCGGTGATGCTGGCCCATGATGTAATCAAAGCGCAATCGGCGTCAATTATCTTAGCCAGTGGCATGGAAAGCATGAGCCAAGCACCTTATTTACTTAAAGGCGCGCGCAAAGGCTATCGACTAGGCCAGAATACTGTATTTGATCATATGATGCTAGATGGTCTAGAAGATGCGTATGAGCGTGGTCTAGCTATGGGTTGTTTTGCCGATAGAACCGCTGAAACATTACATTTAAGTCGCGAAATGCAAGACACTTATGCTGAGCAATCCATGAACCGGGCACTCAAGGCCATAGAACAACAAGCGTTCATTGAGGAAATTGCCCCAGTGACCATTAAAAATCGCTCTGAAGAACTTATCATCGATCGAGATGAAGGGCCTGATTCAAGTAAAATCACAAAAATCAAACGCTTAAATCCTGCTTTTACCAAAGATGGAACCGTGACCGCAGGCAATTCAAGCTCAATTTCTGACGGTGCAGCAAGTTTAATTCTGATGTCAGCAACAGAGGCAGCCAAACGTCAGTTAAAACCGCTCGCCTGCATCGTAGCCCACGAAAGCCACGCACAAGAACCCGCTTGGTTTACCACAGCACCCATTGATGCCATTAAGAAATTACTCATAAAAACAGCCTGGCAAATCCAAGATGTTGACTTATTTGAAATTAATGAAGCCTTTGCAGTCGTCGCTTTAGCAAGCATTCATGGATTAAAATTAGATGTTGAACGTGTGAATGTCCATGGCGGCGCCTGCGCCCTTGGTCATCCGATTGGTGCTTCAGGCGCGCGCATTATCACCACCCTACTCTATGCTTTAAAACGTTATAACAAAAAACGCGGTATTGCAGCACTGTGTATTGGTGGTGGTGAAGCGACAGCCATTGCCATTGAACGCATTGTTGATTAATCAACTAATATAGGAGCCTATCATGCTATTAAAACAAAGCGTTGCCTATTTTGTTTTAAGTCTACTCGTTGTACTCTGTGCAAAGTACATCCATCTAGCCATTGTTTACCTGGATATGATCTATACCTATCTTAATGTTCTGATCGTACCTTATATCGCAGGCGCTTGGGTAAGAAATGTATTGATCATGATAAGCTTACCACTCATCCTGACTGCTATTCCAGCCATCATCTATCGCTTAATCAAAAAAGCCAATATGCCCTATTTTCTTGAAAGTGTCTGGATATTGTGGCTGGTTTTTGTGCTCAGCAATGTATTAATTCAATAAAGAGCATGCATCATGACGACCTTCAGCAGTCTACTGAACCCAAACAGTGAAAGTTTTAAAGCAAACCAGGCAATGATGGACAAGCTGGTTTACCAACTTGAAACAACCATTGCGACTATTGCACTGGGAGGCAATGAAAAAGCACGCGAGAGGCATCGTCAGCACGGAAAATTGCTGCCTCGAGAGCGTCTACAATACC
>CAMDJY010000025.1 GCA_945901145.1 Legionella genomosp. 1
AGCATTTTTTATTTATGGCTTTCCAAAAAATGAGCGTGATAACATTAGTCAAGAAGAGGAAAGAACGTTTAAAGAATTATCAGAGGAGATGTTTTCTTTTTCAGATGTCGAAATAAGTAAAATGCTATTATCTGGGGTCCTTGTGGAGGTGAGTTATGAGTAAAAATAGTACTTACAAAAGTGAAGCAATGGAAGCCATTCATTCTATGGTCATTGATATGCATGATGCTGGGGTAATCGATAAAAAGACATTACGTAAATTCGATCAAGCATGTTTGACGCCGATTCATGAATTTTTACCTCATGAAATTAAAGCGTTACGAGACCATGAAAATGTGAGTCAATCAGTTTTTGCTTATTGCCTTAATGTTTCTAAAGACTTAATTAGTCAATGGGAAAGAGGCATAAAAAAGCCGGCAGGGACATCATTAAAATTGCTTTCCTTGATATCCAAAAAGGGACTTCATGCTATATTGTAATGGCCTGTAATACTTAACTTATACAATCGAAGCCAAGCGACAGGCTTGATGGATAGCGTGTCTTGCATCCAACTCCAGTGCTTTGTAAGCACCGCCAATGATATGCACCACTTGTTCCCGGTCTTTGAGGGACGCATAAAGTTGGTTGCATTCGACTTGTCCAGTACACAAGACAATGGAATCAACCTCAAGACACCTTGGTTTATCATCGACTAATACATGCAGGCCTTGATCGTCAATCCGCACATAAGTCACCCCTGAAATAAAATCGACTTGATGATGTTTCAAACTTAATCGATGAATCCAGCCTGTGGTTTTTCCAAGTCTTTGGCCCATTTTTTCTTTTTTTCGTTGTAATAAATAAACATGTCGAGAGATGCGTGGTTGGTGTGGCTTAGTAATGCCTCCACGCATGTTAACATCTATGTCAATCCCCCATTCATGGTAAAATTCTAAAGGCATCTGTGATTTACCATCAGCCACTAACCATTCAGAAATATCAAAACCAATGCCGCCAGCACCCATGACCGCTACACGCTTACCAGGTATTCGTTGACCTAAAATCACCTCAGGATAAGTCATCACAGAAGCATGGGTAATGCCTGGGAGATCAGGGATCCTTGGAACAACGCCAGTTGCAATGACGACTTCGTCAAAATCTTCCAATAAAGCAGGTGTGGCTTCAGTATTTAAAAAGACATCGACCTGATATTTTTTGAGCTGATAATCAAAATAATTCAGCGTATGTTGAAACTCCTCTTTACCAGGAATTCGCTTAGCAATATTAAACTGTCCGCCCAAACTTGCACTTTTCTCAAATAAGCTGATTTTATGTCCACGCTCAGCGGCAACCGCAGCAAAGGCAAGCCCCGCGGGCCCGCCACCGACGACTGCAATTTTTTTCACCACATCAGCCGTGTTATAAATCAATTGTGTTTCATGACAAGCCCGAGGATTCACAAGACAAGAAGCGGTTTTATTCACAAACACTTGATCAAGACATGCTTGGTTACACGCAATGCAAACATTAATCGAACGACTTTCGCCTTGTTTTGCTTTCTCAACAAATAAAGGATCTGCTAAAAAAGGTCTTGCCATAGAAATCAAATCTGCACAGCCTTCTTCTAATAACGCATTCGCCAGTTCAGGTGTATTAATTCGATTTGAGGTAATCACGGGAATACTTACTTCAGGCTTTAAACGCTTCGCAACCGAGTTAAAAGCTGCAGCAGGAACCATGGTCGCAATCGTAGGAATACGCGCCTCATGCCAACCAATACCCGTATTCAATAGAGTAGCCCCTGCCGCCTGAATTGCTTGTGCTAATAAAACAATCTCCTCCCAACTACTACCATCAGCAATTAGATCTAAAACCGATAAGCGATAGATAATAATAAATTTCTCACCCACAGCGGTCCGAACTGCTTTAATAATTTCAATGGGAAATCGCATGCGGTTTTCATACTCGCCACCCCACTCATCTGTTCGTTGATTGGTTCGAGTAACTATAAATTGGTTAATTAAATAACCCTCACTGCCCATGATTTCAACACCGTCATATCCGGCTGATTGGGCGAGTTTAGCACAGCGTGCAAAATGATCGATGGTTTTAACAATACGACGTTTACTCATAGCCCATGGTGTAAACGGACTAATTGGAGATTTCAAGCGTGACGGGGCAACAATAAAAGGATGATAACCATAACGGCCTGCATGTAAAATTTGTAACGCAATTTTACTCCCTGCTTCATGGACAGTATGCGTCAATAGCTCATGGCTATGTTGCTCGGTGCTAGTGGTTAATTTAGCAGCAAATGGAGCCAGCCGGCCAGCACGATCTGGGGAAAAACCACCGGTGACAATTAAGCCAACACCACCGAGCGCCCGCTCACGATAAAAAGCAGAGAGTCGATGTAACCCCCCTTTTTCTTCTTCAAGACCCGTATGCATAGAGCCCATCATGAAACGATTTTTAAGCTTAGTAAACCCTAAATCCAATGGCTGAAACAGCGCTTTAAATGGAGTATTATCAACGACCAATTCCATCTGTTCATCACTCAAGTCAAAAACATCAGTATATACTTGATAATACAATCAGCCAATAAAAAACCGGCCGTTATGCTGATGAACCTCAGCATGAGGCTCAGTATGCACAAACAACTGTGTAAAATATAATTTTCCAGCACGATCGCGCACAATACCAATCCCGGTTAGATGATATCGACCGATAATATTACGATGATGACCAGGGCTTTTGATCCAGCCATCAACGACAATTTTTGCTGTTTTATAATTATAAGCGACATTTTCTGCACCACCTCGAGCATCAGGCACAGCCTGATAAACATGCTGCATGCGCTTCTCAAAACCGTGATGTCCAAAAGGAATCTGATGATGCGCCATCTCTCGACTATGGCGAATCGCCTCACGCGTAGCAGTTTTATCCATAGTTAACGGCGGCAAATGACGTTGTGCGCGATATTGATTAATATAGCTTAACACCTCAACAGCCATTTTTTCCGTAGATTGCTGATGCTCATGCTGATGCTCATACGCATAAACCGCAGGTGAAGTCAGACTAAAAACGAATAAACATAATTGTATGATTTTTATCATGATTTACTCATCAGGCATCAAATGGGTGACGTAAAATAATCGTCGCATCGCGTTCTGGACCTGTCGATAAAATATCTATAGGCACACCGAGCAAGGCCTCAACACGCCGGATATACGCCAAAGCATTTGCAGGCAATAAGTCAAGACGTGTGATATCTGCCGTTGATTCTGACCAACCGGGCATTTCTTCATAAATAGGCTCTAAACCGACATAAGCCTCGGCTGCGTGCGGCGGAGCATCTACGCGTGAGCCCTCAGCATCACGATACGCCACGGCAATTTTTATCGTCTCTAATCCATCTAAAACATCTAATTTAGTCAGACAAATTCCAGTGACACTGTTCAATTCAATCGAGCGTTTTAGTAAGACGACATCCAACCAACCACAACGACGAGGCCGACCCGTCACCGCACCGAATTCATGGCCGCGCTTCGTCAACCCCTGACCAATGTCGTCGTTTAACTCAGTGGGGAAAGGCCCGCCACCTACCCGCGTGGTATAAGCTTTGGTCACACCCAAAATATAATCTAAATAGCGTGGGCCAAAACCTGCGCCATTGCTCACACTGCCCACACAAGTATTCGAAGAAGTGACAAACGGATAGGTCCCATGATCAATATCCAAATAGACCCCTTGAGCACCCTCAAATAAAATAGCGTCGCCTCGCTGACGATGAGCATGGAGCATCGTGATAACATCCTCTGCCAAAGGCTTTAAAGCAACCTGCCAAGCGCGAGAGGCTTCAACAGCAGCATCAATCGCAACCGGCGCCTGATTGTAATACTCAGTCAATAAAAAATTATGATAAGTTAAAAGTTTTGTTAACTTTTCTACCCATTGTGGGGTAAATAAATCACTGACTTTTAATGCACGTCTCGCAATCTTGTCTTCATACGCGGGACCAATCCCACGCCCGGTGGTCCCAATGGCAACATCCCCGGGATGGGATTCACGTGCTTTATCCAAAGCAACGTGACTCGGTAAAACCAACGGACAAGCTAAACTCACATGGAGACGAGGACGAACATCAATCTCTCGGGCTTCAAGTTCTGCAATTTCTGCAAGTAACGCCTCAGGAGAGACCACCACGCCATTGCCAATATAACAATGGGCTTCAGCCCTCAAAATTCCCGAAGGAATCAAACGTAAAACAGTTTTTTGACCATTGATTTTTAAAGTATGGCCCGCATTGTGACCACCTTGATAACGCACGACAACATGAGCACGCTCCGTAAGTAAATCAACAATTTTACCTTTTCCTTCATCACCCCATTGGGTGCCTAAAACAACAATATTTCTACTCATAAATTTTGACTCTTTAATTAATGATTTAATTTTTTTAAAGGTCCATTTTTAAAGTAATTGAAAAAAGCACTGCTTTGATCAAGCACTAAAATATCCTGCTTCTTATTAAAGCTATTCACGTAGGCATTCAAACTTCGATAGAATTCAAAAAAATCACTGTTCTTTGTATACGTGTTGGTATAAATCTCAGCAGCTTTCGCCTGGCCACTCGCACGAATGATCTGCCCTTCACTTCTGGCTTTTGCTAATGTAACAGTCACCCGAGCGTCTGCTGCAGCTTGAATGGCTTCAGCTTCGGCATGCCCATCAGCACGATGACGATTTGCAATTTTTTGCATATCAGCCCGCATCCGTTGATAAATCGCATTGCTGGTGTTCGCCGGTAATTCAATGCCTTTAATCCGCACATCAACCACATGAATACCAAGCTGGCTTGCCTGCTGTTCAGCATGGTCACGCAAAATATCCATCATATCATTACGGCCACCAGAGACTAAATCGGCAATCATGCGTCGACCAAACTCCGCACGTAAAGATGTATTTAGCTGCTGTTCGAGCAATGTGTCTGCCTTAAACTGATTGCCACCTGTCGCTTTAAAATAACGCGCAAGGTCCTCAATACGCCATTTTACGTAGTAATCAACCATCACATCTTTTTTCTCTTTGGTGACAATGCGTGAAGATTTAATATCTAAAGTTTGAATACGCGTATCAAAAACGCGAAGCGTTTCGACAAAAGGCATTTTGACATGCAATCCAGGATTTAAAATCTTCACCTGTTCAGTCCCAGAATCATTCACCAAACGACCCAAGCGTAGAATGATACCATGCCGTCCTTGATTAATGGTAAACAAACTTGTTACTAACACCAGCAATATGATACTTATGATAACAGTTAATGCAACTTTCATGGTTTTCATGCGTCAGACCTCCCTAAAGGCTCGGTACGTCTTGAAGTTTCACGCCCATCAACTAATGAATTTTGTTTGTCTGCCTGAGTTGAACCAGCAGCTTGAGCCGCGCGCAAACGCTCCTCTGATACAGAGTCTGCAGACGGGTTCATCAATTTTTCTAGAGGCAAATACAACATGTTACCCGATTTGCCATCGACAATGATTTTACTACTCTGAGTAAAGACTTGTTGCAGCGCGTCAAGATACATGCGTTCTGTAGTCACGCCCGGTGCACGGATATATTCAGGCAATAAAGCCAGAAATTCAGCCACATCACCCTGTGCACGCAACACCACCTGCTCTGCGAACGCATGTGACTCTTCTAAAATGCGCTTTGCATTTCCCTCGGCAATCGGCACCACACTTGCTTCATAAGCACGTGCTTGCTCTTTAAAACGTTTCTCGTCTTCTTGTGCTTTAATAGCATCATCAAAGGCGTCTTGAACATTCTCTGGTGCACGCGCTGGTTGTGGGGAAACATTGACAATTTTAATCCCGGTTTTATAGCCTTCAAGAATTTTAATCAAAGTTTCTTGAACATCGCTTCCCCAAGCTTCACGACCTTCGGTAATGATTTGATCCAAACGAGTGTTGCCAACTACTTGTCTCAAAGCACTTGAAGTCGCTTGCTGCAAACTTTCCTCAGGATCGGCGACATTGAACAAATAATCTTGGAGATCACTGATACGATATTGAACGACCAGTGCTACGGACACCAAATTTTCATCTTTAGTCAACATTTGTGCAGAATATGAATAGTCAGACACACGTTCCACATTGGCGACAATTTTTGATTCAATCAAACGAGGAATCCAGTGCGGGCCAGGGCCGACTGTTTCAACGTATTTCCCCAACCGCAGAATTGCAGCCTGCTCGGCAGGGTCAACAATAAAAATCCCAGACAATGCCCATAAGATCAAAATAATAACGCTGATTAACGTGATAAAAAGACCACTGCCTTGAAAATTAGGCGTAATTTTATCAGCTGCAGGGCCTTTGTTCCCTAAGATTGCATTTCTCAATCGAGTCTGAAACCGCTTAAACACTTCTTCCAGATCGGGCGGCTGTTGATTTTTGCCTCGCCAAGGATCATTATTTTTATCCGGTTCATTCCAACCCATCCTCATCTCCGCTCTTTAAACAAAGATAGGATTTTAGGTTGGATGACACGTTTAAGCAAGCACGCCTGAGTTTTTTTGAATAATTAACTGCAATTCCCTTGGACGACACAGGGATATAAACTTTTTGCAAACTGATAATTATTAGACGCATCGTAGTTAATCGACCACGCAAAAACACCACCAATTCCCGGATAAGTCCGAGGTGGGGTATAGGTTGCGCATTGTTCATGGGTTCGCAAACATTGAATTGCATCTTTCGCAACTGATAGATATGGATTCACAGATGGAGACCCATCACTATTTCCAGAAGAATTATTCACCACATAACCTATCACAACTTGTGATGGATTTAAAAAGCTCGTGTAATTTTGAAAACCAGTGATTTGTCCTGAGCTTGTCGTAGCTGGCCAGTTTTCTAGCAAATCAGTCGAAAAAGCTACCGCTGGATCAGCCGTCGATGTGAGCGTATTACTGCCTGTCGGATAACAAATCAAATCAATCCCATAAGCACATCCTGCGTTATAATTCTGAAACGCCACCCACTCTAAAGAACCATAAGTTTGCATCACCAAAGAAGCATAATTCCCCCAAACCGAGTCAAACTGCTGCGTCGCTGCGATATTGGCAATTTGAGGTGCAAGGGTCAGCATTGTATCTGGATATTGTGTGTGAAAACCATTGATGATCGTCGATAGATAATAAATATCACATTTTGAATCATAAGTATCATTACTACAGCCCTCTCCAGGATTAACAAATGATCGTGCACCGTTCAGCCCAGATTCAATATCAAAATCAAATCCATCAAAATCATACGTTGCAACCAGAGAATTCATTGAACTCATAAAAGTTTGCTCAAAAGCTTGGGGGCTTGAGGCCATACTCACGGCCTGATCAAAATTCACGATGGTATCTGGAATGCTCGTCGAAGCACCACCAATCGACAATAAAGCTTGCAGGCCATTCTGATGCAATGAGAGGTGGGGTTTCCCAACCATATAAGTAGCCAATGACCCGACCTGGAGATTGAGTACTCACAGTCATCTGTTGTACAGAAACCGGACTCTTGCCATTTGCATTCAATGCCATGTTGATCGTTAGTTGCCTTCGCATGAAACTTTTATTAGGTAGCGACACTTGTAACACATTAGGCGCAGTATCACTCACCGGAAATAAACACCACCCATTCACTGGATTTTTAATACACCCCTGATTCATAACAATATCATCGGAATTAAATTGGATCCCTGCATAAGGGTAAACAAAATTAGGGGTCGTGGTCCGAATGGTCATGTACCCATCATTACCTACGTTATTTTGAATGAACGAGACTTTGAACAAAGGTTTTGCTGCATAAGTCATCGTTTGATAAATACTGATTATAGCTAACAGACTCACTTGAACTAAAAAATTCCATTTCTTCATCTTAACTCCCATTAAATAAATTTTATAAAGCAATTGAACACATCACAGCATTCGCATACAAAGTCCCTGTTTCCAGCGTATTTTGAACCAGAGGATTGACAACATTAAATTTCCCATTCCCTAAATAAAAGAATTGATAGCCACATTCAAGCGGCGCCTTGCCAAAAAAGTGATCAACTTGGATGCCCACCCCTGCGGTCGCAGTAAATAACGTTGTGGTTTTACCTGAAAAAAATTGGTTAGGCAAAGCAACAAAAAACTCATCAGGGATTGAATGCTCTTGAAACTGACCCGTCGTCATAAAATTAGGACCAATTCCCACATTTAACGTCAAATAACGATCGGGATAAGCAGTCATAATCGTTGATTTCGCAATCCCATACAGCGGGTAATTCGTGACGTTGTAGGCATAAGTTAAATTTTCAAAGAGATTTTCTTGAAACACTTTCCCCTTCACTTGAGTCTTAGGTAAGTAAAACCAATTCACCCCATAACTCATTTTGAATCGTGATTGCGGCTTCGCATCTAAAAAATAACCAACACCAACCAAACCATTACTTTGCGCACCACCGTTTACTTTAAAATAATCACCGACTAAATTATCAATCTGAATGAATTGATTATCAGCTTGTGTGCGCCAATACCCACCTAATTGCAATAAAAAATGACTAGGGATCTTATACAACTCAAATGGTGTTGCATATGAATGATTTACACTCAACATAAAGATCATGGACAAAACGAACGATTGAATCTTTCGCATAATTCTTAATTTCCTTATAAAAATAAAATAATATCGCATAATATAGACAACCTAACATGATTTTAATATCAACGATAATCCATTTTATCTATCTTTTTTTGAGATTATCTGTTAGTCTAGCTCCTCAACGATGGTGGCTATATGGGTCCCCTCGCGACGATAGATGGTGAACCCCGTCAGGCCCGGAAGGGAGCAGCGGTAACTTTTGATTCGGGCGCCGAGGTGTGGCTCATGAAGCCGCCGCCCCCAAAATGCAGATCTGTATGAACCCTATTGCATTAGCACGTAAATGGCGACCGAAAACGTTTTCAGAGCTTGTTGGCCAAGACCACATCAACAAAGCCCTGGTGCACTCTTTAACACATCAGCGCATGCATCACGCTTACCTTTTTACTGGCACACGTGGTGTCGGTAAAACGAGCATTGCTCGATTATTGGCAAAAGCATTGAATTGTGAGCAAGGCACTTCCGCAACACCCTGCTTAGTCTGCGATACTTGTGTTGGTATTCAAGAAGGCCGCTATATCGACCTCATTGAAATTGATGGTGCATCCAAAACTAAAGTAGAAGACACGCGCGAACTTTTAGACAATGTACCCTATGCGCCAACATTAGGGCGATTCAAGGTTTATCTGATTGATGAAGTTCATATGCTTTCACAACACAGCTTTAACGCTTTATTAAAAACTCTCGAAGAGCCTCCGGCGCATGTTATCTTTATTCTGGCAACAACAGATCCTCAAAAACTCCCACTAACCATCTTATCCCGCTGTCTTCAGTTTCATCTAAAACCATTACAACTCAATATTATCATCAAGCAATTAAGTTTCATCCTCAATCAAGAAAACATTGCTGCTGAAGAAAGCGCACTCAAACTCATTGCACAAGCAGCTCAAGGCAGTATGCGTGATGCATTAAGCTTACTAGATCAAGCAATCGCATCTGGAGAAGGCGCACTGAGTCTCATCAATGTCCAGAATAGTTTGGGTTTAACACACGTAAATTATGCCCAAAACATTTTAGAAGCATTCGCAGCACGAGATATTTACGCACTACTCGCTGTCAGCCAAAACATTGGTCTAGAAGGTGGGAATTTTTCTCAAGTCTTACAAGATATTTTAAGCGCACTCCATCAAATCAGTGTGCTACAAGCGCTCGGCACACAATCGACGCTCTTAGACATTGACAGAGAGTTCTACGCATTCAAAAACCTATTCACCCAAGAAGAGACGCAACTTCTGTATCAAATTGCCTTAAAAGGCGCACAGGATATACTCATTGCACCTACTCTGGCGATTGGTTTTGAAATGACTTTATTACGCATGCATGCCTTTATTCCAGCTGCCCCAGAAAAAATACCCGTTGCAATCATTCAAAAACCCGAGCCTATTAAGCCTATCATCTGGTCTGAGCTGGTTGCTCAATTAAACCTAACGGGGCTGGCTTTAGCTGCAATAGAAAACACAGAATGGGTTGAATCAAGTCCTGGTCAAGTGACACTTCGTGTTTCAAAATCGCATCGCTCTTTGTTTACACAAAATACTCTTGAAAAAATTGAACAAGCATTAACACATTATTATCAAGAAAAAATTAAATTAATTTTACAAACAGAAGATGTGATTTCAACCTCACCTGCGCAAAAACGCCAAGAAGAGCAGCACGCAGCACGGCATGAAGCTGATGAAAAACTAACAGCAGATCCGTTTTTTCAAACATTAAAACAAAAGTTTTCCGCTAAAATAATTGAGAATTCTGTTGAACTATTAAAATATGACATATAATTTAATATGAAACCGATATCAGTTAACCCAATCACTAACTAAAAGAGGTACATCATGGCAATGGACATCAATCAAAACCTTGGTAATTTGATGAAAGAAGCACAAAAAATGCAACAACGCATGCAAGATGCACAACAACAATTAAGCGAACTTATTGTTCGTGGCGAGTCAGGTGGCAGTATGGTCGTCGTAGAAATAAACGGCCGTCATGAAGTCAAAACATTAACCATTAAACCTGCTGCAATGCATGAAGATACTGAATTTTTAAGCGACCTGATTATTGCTGCCTTCAACGACGCTGTACGCAAAATTGAAAAAGCTTCTAAAGAAAAGATCACTCAACTAACTGCCGGACTCAATATTCCAACAGATTTAATGGGTGGCGTGACAGAAGAAGACGACAAAGAATAATTATATATGGATTCGTTTTCTCAACTTGTCGATGCATTGCGTTGTTTGCCAGGAATTGGACCAAAATCAGCGCAACGCATTGTTTATCATTTGTTACAACATAACAAACAACGTCAACGTGGCTTCCATCTTGCTGCTTGCCTAGAAAAAGCGATGCGTACCATCGAACATTGTAAACAATGCAATAATTACACAGAAACGCCGTACTGCAAACTCT
>CAMDJY010000026.1 GCA_945901145.1 Legionella genomosp. 1
TTATATTCCATTGTTTAAGCTGATGAGCCGCTGCTGGAGCCAAAAACTCACCACAGATTTTCGGTGTACCAATCTCAGAAGCATCAATTAACAGAGGAAAAACTCCCCGGTCAAGGCATGCATTCAAACAGCTCAAACCCGCAACCCCAGCGCCGACAATGATTATTTTTTCCATAAAATTACGCGCCACCAAAAAGGGAAAAACCAAGTGACCTGATAATCAAAAATTTGTGCTTTTTGTAATAAAGAAATCCATTCCCGACGTGTAAAGCCACGTTGAATTGAAATCAAACCATCATGTGTTATTAATCGATTGCGAAAAAGCAACGGACTTAAATATTTATAAAACCAATAGGCAATTTTATGCCGATGCAAATCATGAATAATGACAACATGACGCGCAGCTTGATAGGTCATCTTTAAGAAATCCACCAGTGCTTCGTCTTCAATGTGATGGCATACCAGATTGGTTAAAATAATATCGACAGACGCATCTGCCAGATTAAGTTGATTGCTTGGTTGCACTTCAAAGTTGACGTTTTGAATGGGATAATGCCATGAATTTAGATTTTTCTGTGCATATTGAATCGCAGCTGCTGAGACATCTAGACCTGATAAAGCCATCTCTGGATGATGTCGACTTAAATGTAATAAAAACAAGCCCCCACCACATCCAATATCACATAATGATTGAGATCCAGGTATTTTTTTTAGTAACCGTAACGTCTTTTTAAAAAGACCTAATAATCGATTAATTAAAAATAATTTTTTTAAGCAATCCTGATATTCTTCCTGGCTATAAAAAGCAGGGCCTTGATCGATTAATTCTTTTTCTTGTGAACGAATCTTCATGAGGGCTCTGACAAACACATGACGATTGCTGAAAAATCTAGTGTCCCAATTTTAGTATCGACGTCGCTGTACATTTTTGTAGCAGTTGCAGCAAGCGCTGTATTTAAACCAACGCTAGATGCCGCACTCTGGCTCAAACGCAAATCTTTTAACATCATCGCCGCACTAAACCCTGGTTGATAACCGTGATTTGCAGGCACATGCTCTAAAATACCTGGAAGTGGCACATAACAATTAGTGACCCAACATTGTCCAGAAGATTGTTGCACGACTTCATGTAACTTAGTTAGACTAAGACCTAACCGTTCTGCCAACAAAAAAGCCTCAGATACAGCAATCATTGAAGCACCAAGAATCATATTATTGCATAATTTGGCTGCTTGCCCACTCCCACCATCCCCAGTATGAATCAGTTTAGATCCATAGCATGAAAGAATAGACTTAGCACATTCAAACAGTTCAGAAGGCCCACCCACCATGAGCGTCAACGTGCCACCCACCGCTGCTGCAACACCACCAGATACTGGCGCATCGAGATAGGATACATCATGTGTCAATGCTTCTTGCTGCATCAATTGAGTTGCTTCTATACCAATTGTAGAGCAATTAATTAATATAGCATTTTTTTTCATCACCTTAAAGAGTCCGTTCTCACCGCAACACACGGCATGAACTTGCTCTCCTGTTTGTAACATCGTGATGACCGCCAAGTTGTTATTTGCAACTTCTTGGATGTGACGCGCAGCGATGCCCCCTTGTTCAACAAATAGCTGCATCACCGCAGATTGTTGATCAAAACCGACAACCTGAAAGCCTGCTTGAATTAAACGCACTGCCATTGGCAAACCCATATGACCTAAACCAACAAAGCCAATCTGCGCCACATCAACTCCTTATCTTTATTCATCACGATGCGTTGGCATCGCAAAATGACTATCCAAAGCTTGATCAACCATCCACTGACTGGTGATGGTTTTAAGTTTTGTATAAAAATGGATACTCTCTAAGCCATGCATCGAAGTATCACCAAATGAAGAACGTTTCCAGCCTCCAAAGGGATGGGTCACCACAGGAACTGGAATTGGAATATTAATCCCCACCATGCCGACCTGCACGCGCCTTGCATATTCACGGCCAAAATAACCTTGTTGGGTGAATATAGCCGTGCCGTTTCCATATTGATTTCTGTTGACCAGCGCCAATGCTGCTTCAAAATGTTCTACTCGCAACACCACTAAAACCGGACCAAAAATTTCTTCTTGATAAATCGACATCGACTCGGTAACGCCATCAAATAAACAAGGCCCCATAAAATATCCGTTTGGATAATCAGGATGTTGAAAATCACGTCCATCAATCACTAAACGTGCCCCTGCAGCAACCCCAGCATCGACAGCTTGCAGCACCCGCGCACGATGCTTTTCGCTAATCAAGGGGCCCATGTCACATCCAGGCACATCACCTCGATCAATTTTAATCGCATGAATTAACGGGGTCATTTTTTGAATTAAATTATCAGCAACTTCATGACCTACGGCAACCACAACGGAAATTGCCATGCACCGTTGTCCAGCAGAACCAAAAGCCGCACCCACAATAGATTTAGCAGCAGCATCAATCACTGCATCTGGCATAACAACACAGTGATTTTTAGCGCCACCAAACGTTTGTGCGCGCTTACCACCGTCAATTGCAGTTTTATAAATAGACTCAGCAACTGGCGTTGAAGCCACGGCCGTGACTGCTTGAATGCCTGGATGTGTAATCAAATGCTTTACTGTGGTTTTATCGCCATGAATACAATGAATCACCCCCGCTGGAAGTCCTGCGTCTAATAGCCATTCAACCAACCGATTCGGGGCGGAAGGGGCTTGCTCTGAAGGTTTTAAAATAAATGTATTGCCACACGCAATTGCCGGAATCATCATCCAAATTGGGACCATCACTGGAAAATTAAACGGTGAAATCCCTACGCACACACCGAGAGGCTGTCGCATCGTTAAACAATCAATATTTTTCGCAACATCTGCAGAACACATCCCCTGTAACTGCTTTAACAGCCCACAATAAAATTCAACTAACTCAACTGCACGTGCAATCGACCCGAGGGCATCTTCTTGAGTTTTTCCATGCTCTAGGCTTACCAGCTGAGCCAATTCAACTTGATGAGATTCTAATAAATCACGAAATTTAAATAACACCTGCGCGCGTTTTGCAGGCGTTGTATCTGCCCATAATGGAAAAGCATCCTGAGCATCCCGCACAGCTTGATGACAGACTTTGGCATCCGCTACAGTTACATGACCAATACATTCACCGTATGCAGGATTATAAACATCAAGTTGGGTTGCTGTTTTATCAACAAATGCTTGACCACTGATTAAATGAGGAACAGTATATCTCATAAGGAATTTCTTAAATCATCTAAGACATACTCCAAACCATAACATAAAGTCTGCAGTGACGTAACACGTTGACACGCAAGAACTAACCCTGGCATAAATGACACACGATCACTGGTGCGGTGAAGTACCGTTAATGTTTCCCCTGGTTGACCAAAAATCACACTTTGTTCTGCGAGCACTCCAGACAGTCGGACTGCATGAATAGGGATTGATTGACTTAATGCACCGCGCGCACCCGGCAAAATTTCTTTACAAGCATCCGGTTGTTTCTCATGAAGCCGGGCTTCTGCAATCAAATCAGCGGTTTTAATTGCCGTGCCGGATGGCGCGTCAACTTTTTGCGGATGATGGGCTTCGATAATTTCAACATCTGCAAAATAACGCGCGGCAATTGCCGAAAAATGCATCATCAACACCGCACCAATGGAAAAATTAGGAACGATTAACCCTCCGCGATTTAATGTATCACATTGTTTTTTTAAATCATCAATTTGTTCGGCCAATAACCCACTGGTTCCGATAACAGGGGAAGCACCAGAATTAATAATTACCAATGCATTTTGAAATGCAACATCTGCACGCGTTAAATCAACAAC
The DNA here is from genome assembly GCA_945901145.1 of Legionella genomosp. 1. GTDB lineage: Bacteria > Pseudomonadota > Gammaproteobacteria > Legionellales > Legionellaceae > JAGVJT01. The sequence continues at coordinate 3,854 of CAMDJY010000026.1, forward strand.
AATGTCTGCCTGGGTTTCTATGATACAACGAGCGAGATCATCTTGGCGACCAAGCTCAGCGACAAGCTCAAAATCTGCATGTCCTCTTAATGTTTCACATGCAAGACGGCCCATTTTACCTTGCGCGCCATTCACAATCACCCGTTTTTTTTGCATAGCAGACTCAATCATTTTTAGTCATCGGTTTATAAAATGGCTCAGCTGAACGAAACGCCCAAACCGTCGCAAAAATCCAACCAAAGATAGACGCCTGTAACATAAAAGCAATCATGGCATTTCCCGGCATATCACGCATTAAAAAAATACTCCAAGGACATAACAGAGCGAGCAAAGCGTATAAAAATTTCTTCATGTCTTTTTCCTCACTAATCCTATTAAGATATTATACTTACTTATACTTCATGCACGTGCAAAGTACAAATCCTCAGGTTATACTTGCTTTCTATTTAAAACCAAGGGACTTGTATGAGAAAACAGGCGCCACATCCGCGCACAGCTAACATCATTAGCAAACAGCAAGCTGAATCAAAAAGATGTAAACATCAAGCATTACATTGGTTAGCTGCCACTTTTCCTGAAGCATTTGATAATCGAAATAAAATTCAGCCGTTAAAACTAGGTATTATGAAAGATATCTTAGCCTATGCTGAACAAAATAATATTTCAGAAGTGTCGCGCAGTAAACTTCATGAAGCAGTCACAATCTTCACACGGAGGCTGGATTATCTCACTTGCTTAAAAGCACAAGAAATTCGGATCGATTTATATGGAAACCCGGAAGGACGCGTAAGCACAGAAGAAGCTGAGCGTGCGGCTTTAAAAATCAAAAAACGTATTGAAAAAACAATCAAGAACTCCCGTAAAACTCAAACCAATAAAGTCGCTCATCCTACAAAAAAAATATTTCAGACACCGGTTGCAACCATAAAAAACTTACCCCCACATCACTATCCTGAACCAACGCTCTATACAAAAGAGCATACGCCCCCTGTATACAAAACTTCAGTCAAAATCAAATCCACACGCTCTTATGACCCTGGCGCCGTAGCACGATTAAAAGAAAAACTCGGCATATCTATCAATAAAGAACCCGCTGATTAAAAAGGGGATATACCCCTTTTGCTTATATGGCATCTTTCAGTATGTTTGCACGCTCTTCTAAGATAGCAACAGCAGGTAAGGTTTTTCCTTCTAAATACTCCAGAAAAGCCCCACCACCAGTAGAAATATAAGTGATTTGGTCAGTCAGGTCATATTGATCAATTGCTGCTAATGTATCACCGCCACCCGCAATACTTAATGCGTCACAATTGGCAATCGCAATCGCAATCGCCCTGGTTCCATATGCGAATTGTGGGAACTCAAATACACCAACAGGTCCATTCCAGATAATTGTTTTTGCAAGAACTAACTTCGCAACATAACGCGCGATGGTCTCAGGCCCAATGTCCAAAATCATATCGTCTTTTGCAATATGAGTGAGTAATTTATTAAATGCAGCGCAATTATCACTGAAAGATTTACTGACCACAACATCCGTTGGCAGAAGAATCTTGCAACCATGTTCTTGAGCTAGGACCATGATTGCACGCGCTTCTTCTAACAAGTTATTTTCACATAAAGAAACACCAACTTCATGCCCTTCTGCTTTTAGAAACGTATTTGCAATCCCTCCGCCTGGAATCAACACATCTACTCGCGTCACTAATTGTCTTAACAAAGATAATTTTGATGAAACTTTTGCGCCACCAACAATGGCAACAATTGGTTTTTCAGGAGATTTTAACACTTGTTGCAGCGCCTCAATCTCTTGAACCAACAAGGGGCCTGATGCTGCAATTGGCGCAAATTTAGCAACACCACACGTCGATGCTTGAGCACGATGAGCGGTACCAAAAGCATCCATCACAAATATGTCACATAATTTCGCTAATTGTTGCGCTAAATGATCATCATTGGATTTTTCGCCGCGATTAAACCGCACATTTTCACAAACAACCAACTCACCAGGATTAATTGTCACGCCATCAAGATAATTGGTCTCAAAACGAACTGGATAATTTAAATGCTTTTTCAAGTACAAAGCCACCGGCTCTAATGAAAATCTTTGTTCGACATCCCCTTCCTCTGGGCGCCCCAAGTGAGAAAGCACGATCACGGCAGCATTCGCTTCTAATGCCTTAATTAAGGTCGGCAACCCGGCACGTAAACGTTGATCACTCGTAATTATGCCGTCTTTAATCGGAACATTAAAATCTTCCCGAATTAACACACGTTTCCCGTGTAAATTAAGATCGCTCATTTTTATCAAATTCATGGTTGTTCCTTAAAGGTTCATCATGTAAGACGCGGTATCAAGCATACGATTAGAAAAACCCCATTCATTATCATACCACGCCACTACCTTGACCAATGAACCCAAAACTTTGGTTTGTGTCGTATCAAACACTGCTGAAGCAGGATAATGATTAAAATCACAAGAAACCAGTGGTTCAGAATTAACATGCAAGACATGACTGACAGCATGACACATCACAGCATTAACTTCATCAACCGTTGTTGGCCGTTTGGGTGTAAAGGTTAGATCAATGGCCGATACATTCAAAGTAGGTACTCGCATCGCGAAACCATCTAGTTTACCAGCGAGCTCAGGTAAAACCAAGCCAACAGCTTTAGCTGCACCGGTTTTTGTAGGAATAATCGAATGCGCTGCGGCGCGAGCACGGTGTAAATCAGAATGATTACCATCTAGTAATAATTGATCTTTAGTATATGAATGAATTGTGTTTAATAATCCATACTCCAAACCAATTGCTTCATGCAACGGCTTAACCACAGGGGCCAAGCAATTGGTGGTGCATGAAGCGTTGGAGACGATGGTATCTGAGGTTTTTAATATCTCATGGTTGACACCATAAACAATCGTCGCATCAACGTCTGAGCCTGGTGCTGAAATCAAAACTTTTTTAGCTCCTGCAATCAAATGCTGCATTGCTGTCTCACGGTGCGTAAATCGCCCTGTACATTCAAAAACCAAATCGATATTTAATGCTTCCCATGGCAACAGTGTCGGATTACGTTCGCTCGTAATTTCTATAGCGTGACCATCAACCACCAAATATTTTCCGTCAACAAGCACCTGTTTTTGAAATCGTCCATGCGTAGAATCATAACGCGTTAGATGGGCGGTTGTCTGAATGCCAGAGGTATCATTAATGGCGACAATATTAAATTCATTTTGACGCCCGTACTCAAAAATAGAGCGCAATACACAGCGCCCTATCCGCCCATAACCATTTATAGCAACCCGTATCATCTTATTATTCTCCAAATAATCGTTCTAACGCCGCAATTGTTTTTTCTACGGTAACACCAAAATATTGATAAACATCTTCTGCTGGTGCAGACAAACCAAACTGATCAATGCCTATCACCACGCCATCTAAGCCTACAAATCGATACCAGTAAGCGCTCGAAGCAGCCTCAATAACTACACGCGCGCGCACATCAGGAGGTAAAACATTCGCTTGATACGCTTCTGGTGCAGCAAGAAAACGCTCCACACAAGGCATAGAAACCACACGAACAAAACGGCCTTGTGTATGAAAATACTCAGCAGTAGCCAAGGCAATCTGCACCTCAGAACCTGTTGCAATAATAATCGCATCCGGTGATCGCACGGGCTCATCATGCTCATTCAAAATATAAGCGCCTTGACTGATATGCGCATGATCATGTTCTGCATGTGGCAAGACTGGAAGCGTCTGTCTTGATAATAGTAAAGAAGAAGGGCCTTGATGACGCAGCAACGCTTGCTGCCAAGCCACTGCAGTTTCTATCAAATCTGCTGGACGCCACACCTGCATATTAGGCATCATCCGCAACGTAGCAGCATGCTCTATAGGCTGATGCGTTGGTCCATCTTCTCCTAAACCAATAGAATCATGTGTGAAAATATAAATCACACGTTTTTGCATCAATGCACTTAAACGCACAGCATTCCTTGCATAATCACTAAAAACTAAAAAAGTTCCACCATAAGGAATAAACCCACCATGCAAAGCTAACCCAGTCATCATGGCAGACATTCCAAACTCACGTACCCCATAATGCAAGTAATTCCCCTGGAAATTTTTATGGGTAATGGCTTTCGTTTTAGACCAATTCGTATAATTTGAACCCGTCAAATCAGCAGAACCACCGAGCAACTCAGGCTGAATTGTTGCGAAATATTCAATACACTGTTGTGACGCTTTTCGTGTCGCCATTGCTTGGTTTTTTTGACGACATTGTGCGATAAATGCATCGGTATTTTCTAGCCAATGGTCGGGTAGATCACCATTAATTCGTCTCAGAAACTCACGATACTCATCAGGATAAACAGACTGATAATCGTAACACATTCGTAACCATTGATCTTCGTCTTTTTGTCCCTGTTCATGGTGATTCCATTCTGTGTAAATTCGATCTGGAATCTCAAAAGGCGCATACCGCCAGTTAAATCTATCGCGCAATTGTTGAATATCTAAAGCCCCTAAAGGTGCACCATGAACTCTTTCGGTCCCTGCGGCAAGCGAGCCAAATCCAATCATTGTTTTCAAGATAATCAAAGTGGGACGGTGCGTTTCTTGCTGTGCATCAACAATAGCTTTTTCTATCGCCACATCATCATGGCCATCAACCGCATCAATCACATGCCAATGATAAGCTCGAAACCGAGCTGCTGTATCATCACGAAACCAATCATCAACAGGACCATCTATTGAAATTTGATTATCATCATACAATACAATCAATTTATTTAAACCTAAAGTCCCTGCAAATGAAGCTGCCTCATGGGAAACACCCTCCATAAGACAACCATCCCCAACAAATGTATAGGTATAGTGGTCAACTAAGGGATACCCGGGACGATTAAACTCAGCAGCTAACACCGCTTCTGCAATGGCCATACCAACCGCATTGGCAAGCCCCTGCCCCAAGGGGCCAGTAGAAGTCTCAACACCTGGCGTTTCTGTGCATTCAGGATGACCTGGCGTTTTAGAATGGAGCTGTCGAAATTGTTTCAAATCATTTAAGCTTAAATTATACCCTGTTAAATGTAATAATGCGTAAAGCAACATAGACCCATGACCATTGGATAAAATAAACCGATCGCGATTAAACCAATGAGGATTTTGGGGATTATGCTTTAAAAATTTTTTCCATAATATCGTTGCAATATCGGCCATCCCCAACGGCATACCGGGATGTCCAGAACAGGCTTGTTCAACCGCATCCACACTTAAGAATCGAACAGCAAGCGCTAGTTCTTTAGAAAAAAGCACAAAACATCCCCATGACTACCAACAGGGACTCTATTGTCTCTCAGAAGAGAGTCTTGAGCAAGCGCCGTTTTTTTATATTATTATTTTCGTCATTATGTATATTTTATGGTAAGATCAACACTAAGACTTTCAACTCATTCATCATGATTAATCAATATCTTATACATCTTGATTGGGCGTTTATTGAAACAATTGAATCCAAACCGCTTGATTTCCATCATGTCATTAGAAAGCGCGCGATTATCATGGCGCAATATCGTGTTTATTGTGCACACGTGATTCGTCTCGCTCAAAAAAAGCCAAAAGATACAGCGGCTCTCATCAAAGAGCTCGAAAAAACCTTAAAAATGGCAACCCTCTTAAAAAAAATTTATCAACATTTAGATGAACATGACGACATCAATCGTATGTCGCAAGATAAATCCATCCTTTTGAGTATTCTTTTTAAATATCAACACCCCTTAGAAACATTGCCTTTTGTTGTCCCAAACCTGCAACCCAGTTTATCCCAACAACTTCGTTCTTTTGTTGCGCAAACAAATTTATCAAGATTAGCCAGCATTCGTAACCGACGTTTTATTCTCAATTGCCTATTATTTACAGTTTTTTCCGAGTGTCGTCCTATCGTCAATACCTTAGAGATAGTTACTCAGCCCTTTTTTCTTCACTTAAGCTGGCTATTTTTTCTTCCACGATTAACATTAAATCTCCTATCCATCATCAAAGAAACCGTTGACAATCCGTGGATGTCAAATCATAAACACAAACTACCGTGGACGATTCGTCTTGAAGCCTATATGAATACTCATCGTCGTGGCTATGAACTATGGACAGATGCTGTCTGGTTTGTTGGCGGCATTGCTCTTTGCTTTTTCATAAGCAGTTCATGGTTAACATTACGAGGCGTCATTGGAATTGCCATGCAAGTTTCAGATGTCATACTAATGACGATACGGAGCATCAGCGAGATTGAGCGTCTCATGATCTTAAAAAATCTCCATATTGAAAATCCAAATTATCTAGAAGCACTAGAAGAACGCATCAGATTTGAAAAAAAAGTCAGCTTTGTTGCAATCAGCAGCAATGTATTTATGCTTTTTTCTTTAGTGACGTTATTACCTGCCATAGCAACACTCCATCCGCTCATCCCTTTTTTAGGGGCGCTGATAGCCGTGGCAACAACTGTCTATGTGATCTTAGAAAATACTAAAATTAATGCGATCGAACCTCAAATTAATCTCAATCATCTACTGAAAGAGTCCCCCTCGCCGAAACCCCGTCCGCGTCTATTTCCCCCATCCATTGCTGCCCCCGCAATGATCACCTCCATCTCAATGATGTTTTTATTATCGGCATGCTCACCTGCAGCGGGTATCATTCTTTTATGTTCTGCTTTAATCTACTTAACTGGAACTTTAAAAAATCATAAAAATCATAAAAATCATTTTTTTAAACCCAAAGAATTAGTTAGAACACCAGAAGAATATACAAATCCAATAGAATTAAGGCAGCCAATATGATTCATTTTCCATCTTTTTCTAGCATCAACACCGAACAATTTCCGCATCAACTCAGTGCACTTTTAAAAAATAATCTAGAAAAAATTAATAGTTTATTAAATAAACCTCAACCTTGGACCTGGGATAATCTCATTGATCCTCTTGAAGCCATGGATGCGGAGCTTGAAAGTCTTTGGGCCCCCCTCTCACATCTACATGCTGTTGTTAATTCACCAGCGCTGCGTGATTGTTACCAATCGTGTTTACCAGAACTCACCG
>CAMDJY010000027.1 GCA_945901145.1 Legionella genomosp. 1
AAACAACCATGCTGATTGCATTGTTTATCACCCCTCTCAACCATGGGGACACCCAACCCCCCACGGATGGCAAATTTTACCCGGTGAAGATGATATGGATGGTTTTTTTTACGGTGTTTTAGAAAAAAAATCTTAAAACAGGAGTTCAAAGACATGTTAAAATATATCTTCGTTGCTCTTATCTTCGTTTCCTCACCTCTACATGCCTTAAGCCCGCCTCCTGCAGATGAAGTATTTAAGTTAAACGTTCATGTTCAGGACCCAAATACGCTATTACTCACCTGGGATATAAAACCAGGATTTTTTTTATATCAAAAAAAAATTAAAGTCAGCACCCAGCAACCTGAAGCCCAAATAGCCCAAATCTTGCCCATAAAACACCCAAAAACTAATTCAAAAAAAACTCAAAATAACAAAACAGTCTTCATTTATCGCAATAAACTTCAAATTCCAGTGAATCTTATCGATCATCAACCTGGAGAAATGACAGTGATGATTCATGCACAAGGATGCTCAGATGATGGTTTTTGTTACCCACCTAAAACCACCCCCGTCAATCTTACTTTTGATAAAAACCTAGCACTAGTTGGCGCGAACATCGACACGCTCGTTGAAGAAATAAGCGCTGAAGAACATGATACATTTAAAAAAATCTTCAATCATCCTTTTGAAAATCATTCATGGATAATCACGCTACTTATTTTTTTAAGCTTAGGCTTGCTGCTCTCCTTCACGCCCTGTGTCCTGCCCATGATCCCAATTCTTTCGGGCATTATTATTGGTCAAGGAAAAAAAATTTCGACCCAAAAAGCATTTTTCTTATCATTAAGTTATGTCCTGAGCATGGCATGCACGTATGGACTCATCGGTGCCATAGTCGCAAAACTCGGCCAAAATCTCCAAGTTATTTTACAAACTTCTTGGGCCATCTATAGTCTAAGTTTTATTTTTGTTTTATTAGCGCTTTCCATGTTTGGTCTCTACGAACTAACACTGCCGCTTTCTTGGCAAGCAGCCATCACGCGCTTAAATTATCATCAGGCCCGGGGACATTATTGGAGTGCGGCAATCATGGGATGTCTGTCAACACTCATTCTTTCTCCATGTGTTACAGCGCCGTTAATTGGTGCTCTTGGTTATATTGCACAGACAGGCGATTTATTTTTAGGTGTTTCCTGTCTCTTTGCTACGGGTTTTGGCATGGGTCTGCCGCTGTTACTCATCGGCAGCTCCTTAGGAAGATGGTTACCCCATGCTGGTCCCTGGATGCGTCATATCAAAACCATATTTGGCATCCTCTTACTTGGCATTGCTATTCAGCTCGTTGCTCGGGTAACGCCCACATGGACTTGGGTAAACTCAGAAATAAATCCAGAAACTCATATAATAAAGGTCACCCAGTTCACAGAGGCAGAAGCCATCATCAAACAAGCTACCCAACATGGGAAGCCCGTGATTATTGATTTCTACGCAGATTGGTGTGCCAATTGCAAAACGATTGAATCTAAAATACACAACAATCCAAATGTGATGTCTGCATTAGAGGGTTTTGTTGTCATTAAGGCAGATATTACAAAAAACAACACCGAAACCCAGTCCCTCAGTCATAAATTTGGAGTCATTGCACCACCAACGTTTGTCTTTATTAATACCCAGGGGCAAATCATGGATAAACTGCAATTAGTCGGCGATATCTCAATGAATGAATTATTACATGCATTAAAAAATACGCCCTGATTTTACTGAAGAAGCATTTAACCAGGTCGCTGATACCTTGAGTAAATGATACAATTTCATACATACCAGACTTAATTTAAAGGTTTTTTATGTTTTCTTATTATAGAGTCCGAAGATATCTCAAATCTTTCGCCTAACCTCTAAGACATTAGACACTTGTCCAATACGTGCAAGCAGGCGTGACAAACTATTTAAACCGTCTATTTCGACAGTCACGGTGATATTCATCATATTTTCTTGTTTATTCAGATCGGTCTGGAACGAATAAACGTTTGATTTTTCATTGGCTAACACAGAGGTAATATCTCTTAATAAGCCATTGCGATCAAAGGCTTTGATCAAAATATCAACCACATATTGCTCAGTTGACTGAGCTTCCCATGAAACTTGTAAGAAGCGTTGTTTCTGGTGCTCATTGGCGTGAATGATGTTATGACAATCTTGACGATGCACTGAAACCCCTCGACCCAGCGTCACATAACCAATGATTTTTTCTCCTGGTAATGGCTTACAACAACGTGCCATATTGGTCAATAAACGACCTACTCCTTCAACACGCAAATTTCCTAAGGATGTTTCTGCTTTTGTGTGTACTTTTGGAAAGCGTGCAACTGGTAGTGCTGCTGGCTCAATGGGATTTAAACGATTAATAACTTGGCTTATTTTTAAATCACCACGTCCTAAAGCCGCACGTAAATCATCAATATTTTTAAAACCTAAAGCCGGTAAAATATCTTGCACAGCATCTACTTTAATGCCTAAGACTTTAAGTTCATTGTCTAGAAGCAACTGCCCTTCATGCCGATTTTTATCGTAATCTTGCATTTTGAACCAATGTAAGACTTTCGCTTTAGCACGTGAAGTTTTTAAATAATGTAAATGCGGGTTAATCCAATCTCTGGAGGGTCTTGAATCTTTGCCCATTAAAATTTCAATTTTATCGCCGGTTTTTAAAGCATATGTCAACGGAACAATATGACCATTGACTTTCGAACCTCGACATCGATGCCCCATTTCTGTATGCACATGATAAGCAAAATCAAGCGGGGTCACACCACGAGGCATGTCTAATACGTCTCCATCTGGGGTAAAGACATACACGCGGTCATCTAAAAATTCTATCTCAACCGCGTCAGTAATGCCTTGGTTGCTTGCCATTTCTCGATGCCAAGCCAGAACTTCACGTAACCATTCAATTTTACGTTCGTGAGATTGTTGCTTACGTACTGTGCCTTCTTTATATTTCCAATGTGCAGCAACACCCATCTCAGCTTGTTCATGCATTTTAAACGTTCGAATCTGCACCTCAAAGACTCGGCCATCTGGACCAGATACCGCAGTATGTAACGATTGATATCCATTTGCTTTGGGATGCGCAATATAGTCATCAAATTCCACAAGCACTTGTTTCCAAAGCGTATGGACTAATCCTAAAACTTCATAACACTGCTCTTGTGTATCCACCAAAATACGTACCGCGGTTGCATCATAAATTTCTTCTAAAGAAACATTCTTACGCACCATTTTACGATAAATGCTATGGATATGTTTCGAACGGCCATAAACAGCAAAATGTACCATATTCATTGAAGTCAAATGTTGATTTAATGCACTGACAATCAAATCAACATAACTATCACGCTCTAATCGCTTCGCCTTTAAGCCAGAAGCAATGGCTTTATATTCTTCGGGATGCAAGTATCTAAAAGCGAGATCTTCCATTTCCCATTTAATTGCACCAATGCCTAATCGATTCGCTAAAGGTGCATAAATCTCCATGGCTTCCGTGGCAATTTGCCGCCGCATCAAATCGGGCATGGGTACTGATGTACGTAATACACATAAACGTTCTGCAAGTTTAATTAAAACGACGCGCACGTCATCCACCATGGCTAACAACATTTTACGCACATTATCTAATTGATGTTTGCTTTGTTGAAATTTATTAGGGAGCTGAAAGTTAGAAATGGCACTCATTTTCTTAACGCCTTTGACCAACCGGGCAATAGGCAAACCAAGCTGCTCTTCAACATCATCAATTGATAATTCTGCGTAATGGACACTTTCAAAAATAATTGCTGCAGCTAAAGTTTCTTGATCTACTTCTAAATCAGCGAGGACATCTGCCATCTCTAAGCCCTGTTGTAAACATGACTCACCGGTTTCTGTCGCATGATCTTGACCAGCTAATTGACTTAAAGCGCAGGCATTACGAATTTTATCCATGTCTTGGAAGTAGCCTTTACTTCCCAACTGATGTAGCCATTGTACAACATCAATACTGCCATCTGCTAAAAGGGCAGAGCCCTTTTTGACCTTAACCATTGTTTAATCCTTTGTTTTTCTGGAACAAAGCGATTGATTCCACATGTGTGGTCTGAGGAAACATATCCATCACACCGACAGAAACCAATTTATACCCTTGTTCATGGACCAAAACAGCAGAATCTCGTGCCAAAGTTGCAGGGTCACACGAAACATAGACTAAATGCGTAGGCGCGAGGTGATGAATTTTTTTTACGAAAGCTAAAGCACCCGTGCGCGGTGGATCAATCAAAATCTTATTGACTTGATAAGACTGAATTGCTGAAAGTGCCTGATCATCATCTAAATTCATACATTCAAATTGGGTATTGGTTATTTGATTCAATTGAGCGTTCATACGAGCACGGTGCACCATCTGCTCACTCCCTTCTACCCCTATCACAAGACCACAAAAACGCGCCAGAGGCAATGAAAAATTACCTAAACCACAAAAAAGATCTAAAACAATATCATCAGACTGTAAATCAAGTAATTTCAATGCTTGATTTACCATTTTTCGATTTAACGCTGCATTGACTTGTGTGAAGTCAGTTGGATGAAATTGAAAAGTAACCTGTTGATCTGGTAAAGAATACGTTAAAAATTCAATGCCATCTTCGGGATAAAATAATTTGACAGTATCTAAGCCACCTGATTGCAAGAAAAGACGAATTGCATGCGTCTTAGCAAAGTCTCGCAAATAAGCTTGATCTGCAACACTCAAATCGGACATATGACGAACAATTAGAGCAAGCTCTACATCGCCGACAGCAATTTCAATTTGCGGAATCTGAAGTTTAGCGTCTAAAGATTCAATCAATGCAGGTAATGCAGGCAATATAAGTTTTAACTTCGCACTTAATACCGAACATTCTGTAATAGGTGTAATATAGCGTGGGTTTTTCTTTTCCCGAAAGCCTACCATGACGCTTTGTTTTTTCTCAACAAAGCGAACGCTCAAACGAGCTTTATGACGATAGTGCCAATAATCACCGACAAGAGGCGGCAAAATATCTAATGGCTGTACCCGATGCACCCGAGTTAATAAATCCAAAAGTTGTTGTTGTTTGACATGAATTTGAGTCTCAGGCTTGACATGTTGTAAAGAACAACCGCCACATAAATCATAATGCGGACAATGAGGCTTCGTTCGATCGGGAGACGCTTCAATGACAGAAATCACTCGACCTTCATCATAATCTTTCTTTTTACGGGTATATTCAAATGCGACAGTTTCCAGAGGCAACGCACCATCAATAAATGTTGTTTTACCATTCACTCTTGCAATGCCTCGCGCATCATGACTAAATTTTTCGATCTGAGTAATCACTAGTTTATTCATATTTATTTAAATTTATTTTAATGACGAAATCAGCGCTGTAACATCTTGCGGGGATAACTCAACGTACTGCCCTCTTGCCAGTGACCGTGGCATTCGAATATCGCCATAACGAATCCGAATTAATCGACTTACTTCTAAACCTTGAGATTTCCATAACCGCCTCACCTCGCGGTTTCTACCTTCGGTTAAGACCACATGATACCAACTATTTGTCCCTTCGCCACCTTCAAAAGTAGCATGCTTAAATTTGGCGACGCCATCTTCCAACTTCACACCAGTTAAAAGATTTTTTATCGCATCTGGGGGAACCTGTCCATGCACACGGACGGCATATTCTCGTTCTACTTGATATTTTGGATGCATTAAATGATTCGCAAGCTCTCCGTTATTGGTAAAAATCAATAGACCAGAGGTGTTCATATCTAATCTACCCACTTGGACCCAACGTCCTTGTTTTAAATGTGGTAAATGATCAAAAACTGTTTTTTTATGCATGGGATCGCTGCGACTCGAAATTTCACCCAATGGCTTATGATAAAGCAAAACGCGTGTTTTAGATTCAAGTTTCAAAGGATTTGCGATGATACGACCTTTCACACTAATTTTATCGTCTGCGCTGACCGATGCTCCAAGCTCAGCTGTTTGACCATTGACTTGCACCCACCCACTTTGAATCCAACGCTCCATCTCACGTCGAGACCCAAGTCCCGCTTGACTTAATATCTTATGTAATCTCTCACTGCTCATTAGTAGTCTAATCCTATTGCATCACGTACATCATTTAAAGTTTTCTGCGCATCGTCTCGTGCATTTTCACTGCCTTCGGCGACAATTCGACGCACTGAACCGAGATCAGATTGATAATCTTTCATAGATTCTTGAATAGGTGCTAATTCTTGGCAAATGGCATCGATGACTGGACGCTTACAATCAACACAACCAATTGCAGCAGTTCTGCACCCTGTTTGCACCCAGTTTCTAACGTTATCATCTGAATAGACTCGATGAAATTGCCATACTGGACATTTTTCTGGTTCCCCTGGATCCGTTCGTCTGATGCGCGCAGGGTCAGTGGGCATCGTCAGAATTTTTTTCTCAACAGAGGCAGGCTCTTCCCTCAAACTAATCGTGTTATAATAAGATTTTGACATCTTTTGCCCATCTAACCCAGGCATTTTCGCTTGCGGCGTTAATAATACTTGAGGTTCAGGCAAAATCAACTTACCGATTCCCTCTAAATAACCTAATAACCGATTTTTATCACCGATTGATAAATTATATTGCGCTTCAATGAGTGCCCGAGCGGTATTCAGTGCATCTTGAGAACCATCTTGTTGAAACGCAACACGGAGTTGATTATATAGCTTACCATTTTTCTTACCCATTTTCTGAATAGATTCTTGGGCAAGTGGTTCAAAATTAGGCCCGCGACCGTATAAATAGTTAAATCGTCTCGCAACTTCTCGGGTCAATTCAACATGAGGCACTTGGTCTTCGCCAACCGGTACAAAATCAGCTTTATGTAAAAGAATATCTGCACTTTGTAATAATGGATATCCTAAAAATCCGTAAGTTGATAGATCTTTATCTTTAATTTTTTCTTGTTGATCTTTATAAGTCGGGACACGTTCTAACCAACTCAAAGGCGTAATCATAGACAACAATAAGTGCAACTCGGCGTGTTCAGGAACCCAAGATTGAATAAAAATCCGTGAAAGATTTGGATTAACCCCACAAGCCAGCCAGTCAATGACCATATCCCAAACTTGGCTCTCTATCGCTTGTGTATCATCATAATGCGTGGTCAATGCATGCCAATCGGCAACGAAAAAAGAACAATCATATTGGTGTTGTAAATTCAACCAATTTTTTAATACACCATGATAATGACCTAAATGTAACCGCCCGCTTGGACGCATGCCCGATACAACTCGCTTATTACTTCCTAATAATACTGTCATTAAAACCTCAAAAAAACTATCGAAATGGTTCAGGATCTCCTTTACCCTCTCTAATAATAACCGGATAATCCCCAGTTAAGTCTACCACAGTTGTTGGATCATGCCTTTCATTTCCGCCATCAATAATTAAATCAATTTGATTACCGAGTAAATCTCGAATGGCTTCAGGCTCGCTCAAAGGTATCCCCACCCCGGGCAATTTCAAGGTTGCACTCATGAGCGGAGTATCTAAACATTCTAATAATGATAATGTAATCGTATGTTTAGGAACGCGTAACCCTAATGTTTTACGTTTAGGATGTAACATCAGCTTAGGCACAAGATGTGTTGCATTCAAAATAAACGTATATGCTCCGGGTGTGAATGCTTTAAGCAAACGGAAAATAGGATTTGAGATCCTTGCGTATCGCCCTAAATCCGACAAATTACCACACACAAGGGTCATATTGTGAGATTTAGTCAATTGACGAATACGTCTGATGCGCTCTAAAGCACTTCTATTGCCTAAAGCACATCCAAGCGCATAGCCTGAATCAGTTGGGTAAACAATTAATCCGCCTTCAGTAATAATAGTCGCGGCTTTTCGCAGCAATCGTGATTGGGGATTATCTGGATGAATTGCAAAAAGTTGACTCATAAAATTTAAAATCCTTTTTTAATGACAGGCCCATTGTTGCCATATTGGCTTGCACTGCCTAGGTAACGCAGATTGCTGTCCGAGACCAATCCGAGAGATTGAATCCCCATGATAATCCGAACCACTAGATGCCAACAATTCAAATCGATGACACAAATCCGCAGTGTATTGAATTTCATCTGCAGTCATTAAACCTGATACGACTTCTATCCCCGAGCCTCCCGCTTCTTTAAAGGCACTGATTAATGCCTGAAGCTTCGTGCGGGTGAGCTTATATTTCAATGGATGCGCAACAACAGACTGTCCACCTGCTTTATCGATCACATGAACGACATCGGCTAAGCTCAACCATTCTGTAGGAATATAAGCAGATTTTCCACGTGCAAGAAATCTTTTAAACGCTTGCTTTCTGTCGATAACCACGCCAGACTCAACCAGAGCGTCGGCATAATGAGAACGGCCAATTCGTTGATGACCAGCAAAATCACATGCTTTTTGATAGATGTTCGGTAAGCCCAAGCGAACGAAACAATCACCAATGGCTTGTGCGCGTTTCATCCGACTGACTTCTTGCAGTTTAATGGCATTCTGGATCATTTCATGTTCTGGATTGATATTCAAACCAATGATATGAATATCATGTAATTTCCAACGTGCACTGAATTCAATCCCATTGATAATTCGAATAGACTGACCGCGCGCTGCTTGATGCAAATCAATTAAACCATCAGTGGTATCATGATCCGTCAACGCGAGCATGCTTACATAAGCCGCCATTGCCTTTGCAAGCAATGCTTCTGGACTCAGTAAACCATCGGAAAAAAAACTATGACAGTGCAAATCAACCATGATGGTATGAATAAGAATATGAATAATCGCAGTATAACGCATATCGATAAAAGTTAAGATCATTTTTTTTTTAAAATCAGTTCTCATAATCGCTTTCTGTTTGCTAATATGAACATAGGGTTACTTATTTCATCGAATCTTGTTATAGGTAAATCCTAGGTTTGCCCTCTAAACGTCTACAAGGAAAGTAACCATGAAAAAAACATATTTAGCAGTTGCTGCGTTATTAACCGCGTTATCATCTATTGTCATCGCGCCTATTGCTTATGCTGATAATGATGAAAGCACAGACATCCAAGCTGGTAGCATGGATAGTACTGGCAGCGTTGGTAGCACTGGCAACGTTGGTAGTACTGGCAGTACTGGCAATACTGGCAGCATGGACAATAGTGGCAGCATGGACAATAATAGCGATTCAGGTAGCTAATATTAAAAAGCGCACCGATGTGCGCTTTTTTTCTATCATATCCAAAACAATATGAACGATTACATTGATATTCAACACGCATGTACAATAGACATCCCAATCGCCAATCAAACCCTGATACAATGGGTTAATATGACCTTACCTCCGGAACATGCAACCACTGAATTAACGATACGTTTTGTAGATAAAGAAGAAATCACAACGCTCAATCATCTCTACCGAAAGCTTAATAAACCAACAAATGTGCTCGCTTTTCCTTCTACACTTCCAGAAATGATTATGAATGCGCATCCTTTTCTAGGTGACATCATTATTTGCCCTGAGATTCTTAATGAAGAAAGCCTTGAACTTAAAATTCCTTTAATCGCTCATTGGGCCCACATTGTTATTCATGGCGTACTGCATTTGCTCGGACATGATCACTATGAAGTTGAAGAAACCACAAAAATGCAAACTATTGAAATAAAATTGCTCCATGAGCTTGGTTTTGATAATCCATACCAATCAGAGGAAGAAAACCTTGAGTAAAAAATACGATGTCTTTTCTTGGTTAAAAAGATGGAAACACTTGATTCACAGTGAACCTAAAAATACAGATGATCTGTTCCAAGTTTTGCGCAATGCTCAAAATCAAACGCTCATTAATACCGAAACTCTGGCGATGCTTGAAGGTGTTATTCTATTTGCGCATATGAAGGTCAGGGATATTATGCTACCCAAAAATCAAATCATTTGGATTGCAAGCAATAGTTCTTTTGATGAGATTTTAAAAACTGTCACCCATTCAGGACACTCACGTTTTCCGATTATGGGGGATGACACAGATGATGTTGTTGGCATTCTTCATGCCAAAGACTTACTCCGTTTTGCAGGCTCAAATTTAGCGCATTTTGATTTACTTGATATTGTTCGTAAGCCCACGGTTGTACCAGAAAGCAAACGCATTGATTTATTACTCAGTGAGTTTCGTTTAAATCGAAACCATATGGCCATTGTTGTTGATGAATATGGTGCAGTTTCTGGTTTTGTGACACTTGAAGATATTATCGAGCAAATTATTGGTGATATTGCTGATGAATTTGATATCGATGAAGAAGCGCATATAAAATCTCACAAAGAACATTGCTATATTTTAAAAGCACATACGCCTATTGAAGACTTTAATGAACGTTTATCAGCAAGTTTTAGTCATAACGATTACGATACCATCGGTGGTATTGTCATGGCTGCATTTAAACATTTACCAAAGCGAGGTGAACAAATCACAATCAACGGATTTCTATTTAAAATTCTTCATGCTGATGCACGTCGTATTAAATTACTCGAATGCATTGATCAGCGTCATGCAAATCAAAATGATCCATAAGGCTTAATTACAATGAATAAACAAGTTTTGGTGATTGATAGCGATGACATTCTTCAATCGCAATTAAAACATTATTTATCTTTAGAAGGCTTTGCAGTTCGCTCAGCCGAAGATGGTGAGCATGGATTAAAAATA
>CAMDJY010000028.1 GCA_945901145.1 Legionella genomosp. 1
TTGTTGCTTTTTCCTTCATTGCTTTTCTCCATATTGTTGTTGGAGAGTTAATGCCAAAATCCCTCGCTATTCGTCAATCGGAACGAGTCTCAGTATGGACGGCCTTGCCTCTTTATGGTTTTTATTGGCTTATGTATCCTGCTATTTGGTTACTCAATACCTGCTCAAATTTTTTGCTAAAAATGTTTAAATTGGATGCAGTCCATCATGGTGAGCAATTCCACTCGACAGAAGAAATAAAACTGCTATTAAACGCGAGCCATTTGCATGGAGAACTTACTGAAGAGGAAGTTGATATTATTGAGCATACTCTTGATTTAGCTGATCTTAAAGTCACTGAGGTCATGCGCTTTAAGGAAGAGATGGTCATGATTAATATATGGAAATAATAAATGGGTCAATTATTTTTTGTTTAGCCATCCTGTTGATGTTGCCCATCCCATTAAGCAATTTTATCTTTGCAGGACTGCTTATTATTTTTAGCTTGGGGTTGATTGAAAAAGATGGATTGTTTCTTGCTGTAGGTTATATTGGTGCCATTCTTTATGTTAGCTTTATTTATGTATTTATTGTGGCAATAATTAAACATTTATTTATGAGTTAATACGAGGGCAGTCACTGCTTCCTTGGTATACATAACGTCCAGGAGCATCCACAATTGCTTGATAGGGTAACTTGGACAAAACAGGGGGATTGATTAATCGGCCCGATTCTTTTTTTAACCATTTTAACCATTCCGGCCACCAAGATCCTGTATGATACTGAGCGGTTGCTAACCAATCTTCTGGATTTATATGATCTACTTGATTGTTATAATAGCCGTATTTTACACTGCCAGGTGGAATGATAATCCCTGCGATATGTCCCGATCCCCCTAAGAGAAAACGTTTTTTCCCCTGCATTAACCGAAACCCAAGGTAGGTTGTTTTCCAAGGCGCAATGTGATCTTTTTGGGTGGAAATAAAAAAAGTGGGGGTATTAATGTTATTTATGTCTAGAGGTGTATCGTTAATGCATATTTTCCCAGGCTTTACTAAATCATTGTCGAGGTACATCCAGCGTAGATATTGCGAATGCATTTTTGATGGCATATTCGTTGAGTCGGCGTTCCAAAATAATAGGTCGAATGGAGCAGGAGGCTTGCCTTGTAAATAATTTCTAATAAAAAATGCCCAAATTAAATCGCTTGCGCGCAATGAATTAAACGCACTTGCCATCATGTGGCCCTCAAGGTATCCCTTGTTATTCATGTGTTTCTCAAGTGTTGAAATCTGTTTTTCATCTATAAACACAGAAATATCACCCGGGTCGCTGAAGTCAATCATTGACGCTAAGAACGTAGCCGACCGGACATTGTTAATTTTTTTTGCTTTGTTGTAGGCAAGTAGCATGGATAATAAAGTGCCACCAATGCAAAATCCAAGCGTGTTTACTTGCTTTACATTCAATTGTGTTTGAATGACATTAATGGCAGAAATAGGTCCATCATTTAGATAATCCGCTATTTCTTTATCTGCATATTGTTGATTTGGATTAACCCAGGAAATAACAAACACGGTCATTCCCTGAGATACCAGCCACCGAATCAACGAATTATGTGGGCTTAGATCAAGGATATAATATTTGTTTATCCATGGTGGAATAATTAACAAAGGCACGGATTTTACTTTTTCTGTTTGAGGCGTATATTGAATTAATTCCATTAAGCTATTTTGATAAATCACTTTGCCAGGAGTAGCGGCTAATGTTTCCCCCACTTTAAACGCATTTTTATCGCTCATTGTGATAATTATTCGAGATGAACCAGCATCAATATCCGATAGTAAATTTTGTAATCCTAATAACAAGTTCCGACCATTACTTTGTAATATTTCTGTCATCAATTGTGGGTTTGTCTGTACAAAATTATCAGGTGATAAAAAATCCAAGTATTGTCGTATAAAAAATTGCGCGCGTTTGGTTAGTT
Organism: Legionella genomosp. 1; assembly: GCA_945901145.1. Taxonomy (GTDB): domain Bacteria; phylum Pseudomonadota; class Gammaproteobacteria; order Legionellales; family Legionellaceae; genus JAGVJT01. The sequence goes on from CAMDJY010000028.1 coordinate 1,967, forward strand.
GTTTGTCATCATGATGCATATGCTCTAATAATGAGTTGATATGTTCTTTAGCCAATAAATAATGCTGACTTAGGAAATTAAAAAAAGGATTATTAACCCATTCATCAGCGATAAAGCGTTTATCCTTGATGGGAAGTACTTTTCCTTCTATGCAATGCTTGACCTGCTCTTGATAAAGACACATCGTGTCTTGCAAATAGGCGTGCTGCATGTTTTGAATGTCTTGTGGATTTTTAAGAAAAAAAGCCATCAATGCTAAATAGTCCGGCGATAACTCAAGCCATTGTACAATCAAATTTAATAATTGTTCGGGTTGATGCTCAAATCGCTTAAGCAGGACAAGACTTCTTTCAATGATTGATTGAATAATTAATTCTGTGTCTGTAGTTTGATCCATTTAGCCTCTTAGTTCCTAACTTGGGCGAGCCGTAAGTATAAGCGACATACGGCTCGAATGCGTCAGTCAGGTTACGCCTTATTTTTACCATCTGCCTTTATTTTTGTTTCCTGAGCAAAACCCAGCATCGCTTTTTCAAGAATTTGAAATGATTTTTGCATATAATCCAATGCCTTATGACCATTTGAAATGGCGATTTCAAGTTGTTTTTCTAACAATTCATCAGGTTTTGTAATTTTTGAAAATTCTTCTGGTTTAATATAGGAGTAACTTTGCAATGTTTTTACATTAAGTTCAGCAATTGATTGCATAGGCTCCTGTGCTTTTTTCATCATATCTGATATTTTTTCAAAATATTCTTGACTCATGTTATTCCCCTGTTCGTTATGGTGCGGTGCACAATAAAAATATAGACGGTAGACACTGTGTTTGTCAAGAAAAATGATAAATTAACGTTTAAGCATTGCTTGCCACTGACTAATAAACAGTTCTGTTTGTTTATTCCAAGCATCGATGGGTTGCTGATAATCACTTAAATAAGCGCCCTGTTGTAGTTGACCTGTCATCATCAGCATCATCTGTTCTAACATGGATTTACATGATTTACTCATTGGATGATGAGACAAAACGATCAATTGTCGTAACATATCAGATGACAGAAAAGGTAACGCATTGGCTTCCATTTCAACAAAAATCTGCAACAAGGTGATATTAGTAATATCTTTATTGCTTTCTGAATCGATAACTTGAAATAATATGCCTTCAATCACATAACGTTGCAACTCATTGATAGTAATATATTGACTCATCTCTATATCATATAATCTTCGATTTTTATATTTTTTAATGAGCCTGGATTTTATTGATAAAGAAACCATGATTTACCCCTATTTCCCTGCACATAGTATATCTATTACATGTATTGACCACCATTAATATCTAAATTCGCCCCTGTAATAAACGCGGCATCTGACGATGCTAAAAACGCAACACCTGCTGCAATTTCTTCCGGCTTCGCTAATCGGCCAACAGGAATATTAGCAATGATTTCATTTAATACGTCCTCTTTAACTGTATCGAGCATTGATGTTTTGGTATAGCCAGGTGAAATGGTATTAACCGTGATTCCCTTGCTCGCAACTTCCAATGCCAAGCTTTTACTAAATCCATATAGTGCAGATTTCGTCGCGGCATAATTACATTGACCAAACTGTCCCTTTCTACCATTGATTGAAGAAATATTAATAATACGACCGTAGCCTTGCTCTAGCATCACAGGTAATACATTTCTCGTCATGTTAAATACGCCCGTTAAATTAGAGTCAATAACATGCTGCCATTGCTCAGATGTCATTTTTTTTAAACTGCTATCACAAGTCACTCCTGCATTATTAACCAAAACATCAACTCGTCCAAAACGCTCCTTTACAGAGGCTACTAATACCTCGCAGTCGTCAAAACTTGAAATGTCTGCATAAATAATTTCTATATTAAATCCCGCATTTTTTTGTGCCATTTGCCATTGTTGTGCCTCATCATGATTCGCATTCCTAAAATAACAAGCAATCGTTTGATATTCTGTGGCCAAACGTCGTGAAATAGCTGAGCCTATTCCTCCTGAACCGCCAGTTATAATTGCTACTTGCTCCATTATGATTTCTCCTAATTATAATTGCACACGAATGCCAAACCTTATTGTTGGCATAAATATCGATTATAGTATATTAATAGTTACTACCATGACAAAGTGATTAGCTATTAGTGGTTACTTAATTTAAAACAAAACTTTTAATATAATGACCCTTGACCATGAAACATAAGGATATAGAGCATGAATAGAGATAGATTAAAGAAAATTAATATTTCTGATGAATCAATTTCCACTCATGGTGAGGGGCGCATAACACAACATATTAACGAAAAAAATGATATAACGAATACTGAAGAGCTAAGTAATTTTTTTATTATGTTTGATCAATTATTTCAGGCCAATCTTGCGAAGATAAGTACGGGAGTCAGTCCTGCAGCCATAGGGAGTGCTTATTGTTCCTGGATTTTGCAATTAGCCCAATCACCTGGGCACTTATTAGATTTGGCACTTTATCCTGCAATGCATGCGAGTGATTGTGTCAATAATATAGCATGTGATGACAAGCCAGCCCATGGAACGGATGTTCGGTTTTGCAAAGAAAGCTGGCAAATGATGCCATGGCGTTTATATGCCGAGAGCTTTCTTCAACTTGAAAATTGGTGGCAACATGCGACCACGGGTGTTCCCGGCTTATCGAAGCGAGTCGAACGTACTATTTCCTTTTGTGCACGCCAAATGCTGGATGCCTTATCTCCTTCCAATTTTATTTGGTCTAATCCAGAATTATTTAATAAAACCATTGAATCAGGTGGATTAAATTTAATTCAAGGAACCGAAATTGCCATAGAACACATGCTTACAAAAGCATCTGGCATGCCACCTCCTGGCGCGGAAAATTTTATACCGGGTAAGAATGTTGCGATTACACCAGGAAAAGTTGTGTTTTCGAATCATCTTATTGAATTAATCCAATATGAGCCGCAAACCAAAACGGTTTTTAAAGAGCCGATATTAATACTGCCAGCATGGATTATGAAATATTACATTTTAGATTTATCACCTAATAATTCATTGGTAAAATGGTTGGTTTCAGAAGGCCATACCGTGTTTATTGTCTCTTGGCGCAATCCTGGTAAGGAAGATCGGAACTTAAGTTTAGATGATTATTATCGGCAAGGCGCAATGGCCGCAGTTGATGCCGTGTGCGAAATTATCCCTAAAACTCAAATTCACTTAATGGGGTATTGTCTAGGTGGCACATTGGCGATGATTGTTGCTGCAGCAATGGCGCGAGATGACGATAATCGTCTTAAAAGCCTATCCCTGCTTGCGGCACAAGGTGATTTCACTGAGGCAGGCGATCTGATGCTGTTTATTTCTGAAAGTGAAATATCATTCCTTAAAAATCTGATGTGGGAGCAGGGTTATCTGGATACAAAACAGATGGCCGGTTCGTTCCAAATGCTGCGTTCTTATGATCTTATATGGTCAAAAATGGTTGATGATTACATGCATGGTAAGCAGCGAGGTATGGTTGACTTACTGGCATGGAATGCGGATGCCACACGAATGCCCTATAAAATGCATACGGAATACCTTGAAAAGTTTTTTCTGAATAATGATTTTGCATCGGGACGCTTTAAAGTTGAAGGCGAATTGGTCGCTCCTAAAAATATTCGGTTACCCATTTTTGCAGTCAGCACTGAGAAAGATCATGTGGCACCTTGGAAATCCGTGTATAAGATACACCTGATGACCAATACTGACATCACATTTGTATTAACGAATGGTGGTCATAATGCAGGCATCATCAGTGAACCAAATCACGAGGGTCGTTCCTACCTTATCAACGAACATAAGAATCACACCCATTATTGGGGACCAAACAAATGGTTGAAATCAGCAGAAAAACGTGACGGATCCTGGTGGCTTTCTTGGCATGATTGGTTAGTAACACTAAGTAGCGCAAAACGTATTGCACCACCCATCATCGATAAGCGACTTCCTGACGCACCCGGCGCCTATGTGATGCAGAAGTAGGATTGTTATGAGTAAGACTAATTCTTTTTATAATTTGGAAACACTGGGCGGTCTTTTACTATTTATCGCCGCAGTACTTGCCTTAATCGTAGCCAACTCCCCTTACCGTGATGCTTATAACTATTTCTTGCAAATGAAGGCGAGTGTTGGCATTGATCATTTTCTCATAAAAAAACCACTCATTTTATGGATTAATGATGGTTTAATGGCCATTTATTTCATGCTCATTGGTCTTGAAATTAAACGGGAAATCAAGCGCGGTGTTCTGAGCAATAAAACCAGCCTCCTGATTCCAGCGATTACGGCGTTAAGCGGCCTCTTGGTTCCTGCCTTAATATTCACTTTATTTAATTTCCATAATCCAGTTTACTTGCAAGGATGGGCAATACCAACCGCCACTGACATCGCTTTTACGTTAGGTATTGTATCTCTATTAGGTTCACGTATACCGCTTTCCTTTAAAATTCTAATAACAGCAATTGCTATTTTTGATGATATTGCGGCCATTGTGATTATTGCAATTTTTTATACAAAAACATTATCTCTTCTCTCTCTTGCGCTGGCTTTATTATTGACCATGATTTTAATTGGCTTAAATTATTTTAAATGCCGTCATGTTTCAGTCTTCATGCTGTTTGGTATAGCCTTATGGGTTGCTGTGTTGGAATCAGGTGTTCATGCAACATTGGCAGGCATCGTGATTGCGATGACGATTCCTGATGAAGGCAAAGAATCCATGCTGACTCGTTTGGAAGATGGTCTGCACCATTGGATCGTGTTCTTGATTCTTCCTGTTTTCGCATTTGCAAATGCGGGCGTTACATTTATAGGTCTTGATGTATCGATGTTTGCTCATCCTATTGTGTTAGGCATAGCCTTCGGTTTGTTTTTTGGCAAGCAAATCGGTATTTTTTTACCATTAAGTTATTTTGTTAAATTTCAACAACTACTCAAGGATGATCATATTAATTTTAAGCAGGTGTATGGTATTGCGTTAATTTGTGGTGTGGGCTTTACCATGAGCTTGTTTATTGGCTCATTGGCATACCAACCGAGCAATCTAAATTTAATGCCTTTAGTGAAAATCGGCGTGGTATTGGGTTCATTAACCGCCGGTCTAGCAGGATTTTTAGTGTTAAAAAGGGTATCTCGTAAACATTAAGAGACCATGTTGTTAGCGAGAATATCTCGTTCGTCTTCTAAGGTTTACTTTTAATCAAGGAGGAACATATTATGCAACAGTTTCACAATATTTTATTTGTAAGCCATGGGGTTCAAGACGAAACAAAAGCCTTAGAGCAAGCGCTCCAGCTGACCAATGATCACGAGGCACAACTCAGTATACTTATTGTTTGCCCCTCATTTCCTGATGAACTCAGTGAGTATAGAGCTTCTTATGAAGACTCCCTGATTGACAAAATAAACAAATCCATAAAGCTGGCAAAATCTAATCTCAAATCCAAGAAAAGGAAAATATCCATCAAGATTGAAGTGGACTGTGCTAGCACGCCAGACATTCGTATCATCAGTCATGTGCTACAGCATTCACACGATCTCCTGATTAAAGGAGTAGAACCGAGTGAAAGCACCAAGGGTTTTAAAGCACTCGATATGGCGTTGTTGCGTAAATGCCCTTGCGCACTGTTTCTATATCGACCTTTTCATCATGCATCGGATGCCATTCAGATAGCGGTAACCATTGATCCCAATGACGAAGAGCTTGCTGGACAAGAGCTCGCACTAAGACTGCTAAATATTTCTCGCTTATTGGCAGATAATTACGCAGGGCATTTAAATATTATTTCTTGCTGGCGTTTTGCTCTGGAAAATTATCTGCGTGATAACGTTTGGATAAATACATCGAAAAAAGAATTAGACAAACTCATTTCCGAAGAAAAACAAGCGCATAAAATGAGCCTGGAATCCCTTGTAAAACGATCACATCTTAATAATGAATACACTATCGAACTGCTTAAAGGTGAGCCGGAAGATCTTATTCCTGCAACAATTGCCGATACAAAAATTGATATTTTAATCATGGGAACAGTAGCACGTACAGGAATATCGGGTTTCATTATTGGCAATACTGCTGAAAACATCTTGCAGAAAATTGATTGTTCATTGTTAGCATTAAAACCACAAGGATTTGTTTCTCCTGTCAAGGCATATTAATACGAGGAAATAGTATGACAGAGAAAGAAGATGGTCTTATAACGCACTCTTGGCACGACCAATCTGTTGGCTCAGTAATGAGCACTTTAAAAGCAACCGAAACAGGCTTAAGTGAGGCGGAGGCTCAAGAAAGATTAGGCATTTATGGTTTTAACCGATCACCAGAGCCACAAAAAAAGAGCGTATTGCTCCGTTTTTTACTGCAATTTCATAATATCCTAATTTATGTATTGCTGGGCGCGGCTTTCATTACGGCGCTATTGCAACATCTAACGGATACCTTTGTTATTTTAGCGGTTGTTGTTATTAATGCGCTTATCGGTTTCATTCAGGAAGGAAAAGCAGAAAAAGCCTTGGAAGCTATTCGCAAGATGCTCTTTACTACGGCTACCGTATTGCGTAATGGAGAGCGCCACAGTATCGCCGGAGAATCACTTGTACCTGGTGACGTTGTTTTATTGGAAGCCGGGGACAAAGTTCCAGCTGATATGCGTTTACTAAAAACCCATGGACTCACCATCCAGGAAGCCATTCTCACGGGTGAGTCTGTACCTGTTGAAAAAAACATAAAGCCGGTGATTAAGAATGCCGCTCTTGGCGATCGTAGTTGTATGGCGTATAGCGGCACGTTGGTAACTAATGGTCAAGGTATGGGTGTTATAGTAGAAACAGGCGGCTCAACGCAAATCGGTCGCATCAGTGGTTTGTTATCGCAGGTAACCCTGCTCACTACACCTCTGGTCACACAGATGGCATTATTTGGAAAATGGCTTACCCTACTGATATTGCTCATGGCAGCAATGCTTCTTGCTTATGGTTATTTTGTACAGCACCACGACTTTAGCGAGTTATTCATGGTCGTCGTCAGTTTATCTGTTGCGGCTATTCCCGAAGGGCTTCCTGCGGTTTTTTCCATCACGTTAGCCATCGGGGTGCAAGCAATGGCACGTCGGCATGCGATTGTGCGTCATTTACCAACGATTGAAACACTCGGCTCGGTTTCAGTGATATGCACTGATAAAACAGGCACGCTGACGCTCAATGAAATGTCTGTGGCGTCAGTTGTAACCAGTGCTCACCAGTTTATATTAGAGGGCACAGGGTATGAGCCAGTGGGTGAAATCATATTGAAAGAACGACGTATTGACAGTAACGAAAACCCACCGCTACTAGAGCTAGCACGAGCGGCCATTCTCTGCAATGATGCTTCGCTTCATGAGCACGAAGGCCATTGGGTTATGGAGGGAGATCCCATGGAGGGAGCGCTATTGGCGTTTGCAGGAAAAGCAGATCTCGTTTTGCAAGAAGAAAGAAACGCATGGACACGCACCGACACAATCCCTTTTGATGCGCGACATCGGTTTATGGCAACCTTGCATCATAATCATTTAAATAAAGCATTCATTTTTGTTAAGGGTGCGCCAGAACAAATTTTAACGATGTGTCAGGATCAACAGAGTGATGGTAAGTTAGAACCATTAAACAAAAAATATTGGCTGGAGAAAATTGAGGCCATTGCAGCTAAAGGCCAGCGTGTTTTGGCTTTTGCCGTGCGATCAATTCATTCTAATCATACTGTTCTAGAATTTACTGACGTGGAACATGATCTAATTTTACTCGGTATGGTGGGGTTGATTGACCCACCTCGGCCCGAAGCCATTACATCCGTTGCCCAATGTCATAAGGCAGGCATTCAGGTGAAAATGATAACTGGCGATCATGCCAGTACAGCACTTGCTATCGGTCAGCAAATAGGGCTTAAAAATACGGACAAGGTTCTGACGGGTGCTGATTTGGATAAAATGAATGATGAGTCGCTCAGAACAGCCGTATTGGCGACTGATATTTTTGCTCGCACAAGTCCTCTGCATAAGCTTAGACTGGTTATGGCATTGCAATCTCATGGGATGACCGTTGCAATGACGGGTGATGGCGTTAATGACGCGCCTGCTCTGAAACGTGCAGATGCAGGGATTGCGATGGGTAAAAAAGGCAGTGAGGTGGCCAAAGAATCCGCTGATTTAATATTAACGGATGATAATTTTACCTCGATAGAAGCGGCGGTGCGTGAAGGACGGACCGTTTATGACAACCTGAAAAAGGTGATTAGTTGGACTCTACCTACTAATGCAGGTGAGACAATAACCATTATAGTCGCATTACTTTTTGGCATGAATCTTCCAGTAACACCCGTTCAGCTTTTATGGATAAACCTGATTACTACGATTACCTTGGGCATGACGCTGGCTTTTGAGCCGAAGGAAGAAAGCACCATGCGACGGCCACCTCGACCGCGTGATCAGCCACTACTGACCGGTGTTTTAGTGTGGCATATTATTGTGGTTTCTATTCTTTTTGTCTGTGGCGTTTTTGCTATTTATTTTTATGCGATTGATCGCCACTATTCAATCGAGC
>CAMDJY010000029.1 GCA_945901145.1 Legionella genomosp. 1
CATGAGGTTCGCCCTGGTATTACGGGCTGGGCACAAGTGAATGGCAGAAATGCAATTGCTTGGGAAGAAAAGTTTAAATATGACGTATGGTATGTAGACAATCAGTCATTTTGGTTGGATATAAAAATTTTATTCATGACGGTGATTAAAGTGGTTAAACGTGACGGTATTCAAGGGCAAAAAAGCGTTACAGCAGAAAAATTTATGGGAACCCCGGCTGAGCTTGAGCCAGATGTATCACTAGATCAAACAACCTGACCAGAATTATGATACCATCCACTCATGAAAAACCTATTTCAAATTGTTTCCAATTATACCCCTGCAGGTGATCAGCCAACTGCTATTGCAACACTATTAGCAGGCTTACATGCAGGTCTTGCGCGTCAGATTTTATTGGGCGTGACCGGTTCTGGTAAAACCTTTACCATTGCTCACGTTATTCAAGAGATTAAGCGCCCAACCTTAATTATGGCGCCTAATAAAACCTTAGCTGCGCAATTGTATGGTGAATTTAAAACATTTTTTCCTAATAATGCTGTTGAGTATTTTGTTTCTTATTATGACTACTATCAGCCTGAAGCTTATGTTCCCTCCTCAGATACTTTTATTGAAAAAGATGCGTCTATTAATGAACACATTGAGCAAATGCGATTGTCAGCGACCAAAGCTTTATTAGAACGTAAAGATGCGATTATTGTTGCGACAGTTTCAGCAATTTATGGCTTGGGTGATCCTGATTCATATTTGCGCATGGTTTTACATTTATCTCGAGGTGAACAACGCGATCAACGTGAAATTTTAAGACATCTTGCCGAACTTCAATATACACGCAGTACGCAATCGTTGTCTCGCGGCCAATTTCGTGTCCATGGTGATGTGATTGATGTGTTTCCTGCTGATGCAGATCAAGAGGCGATACGTATTGAGTTATTTGATGATGAAGTGGCCAATTTAGCGATTTTTGACCCGCTTACTGGTGAGATTTATCATCGTGTTCCAAGAATTACTATTTTTCCAAAAACACATTATGTCACGCCACGACAACGTTTACTGGAAGCAGTAGAATGGATCAAACAAGAATTACAAGACCGCTTGTCGGTTTTATATGCAAATAATAAATTGGTTGAAGCACAACGTTTGGAACAACGCACGCGGTTTGATATTGAAATGATTCTTGAACTCGGGTTTTGTTCTGGCATTGAAAATTATTCACGTTATTTATCAGGACGCGGCCCTGGTGAGCCACCCCCTACATTATTTGATTATTTACCTCACGATGCATTATTAATTATCGATGAATCACACGTGACAGTACCACAAATTGGTGGGATGTATCGAGGGGATCGTGCGCGTAAAGAAACGTTGGTTGAATATGGGTTTAGATTGCCATCGGCTCTAGATAATCGTCCGATGCAGTTTGAGGAGTTTATTCAAAAATCTCCTCAAACGATTTATGTTTCTGCAACGCCTGGATCTTATGAATTAGAGCATGCTGAAGAGATTGCAGAGCAAGTGGTTCGTCCAACAGGACTCTTGGACCCAGAGGTTTGTATTCGTCCTGTCATAAATCAAGTTGATGATTTACTTTCTGAAATTAATCTTGTAATTGCACAGGGAGATCGTATTTTGGTAACGACATTAACTAAGCGCATGGCAGAAGATTTGACAGAATATCTACAGGGCTATGGTGTGCGTGTGCGTTATTTGCATTCAGATATTGATACGGTCGAGCGTATGGAAATTATTCGAGATTTGCGCTTGGGTGTCTTTGATGTACTCGTTGGTATTAATTTACTTCGTGAAGGCTTGGATATGCCTGAGGTCGCTTTAGTGGCTATTTTAGATGCGGATAAAGAGGGTTTTTTACGCTCGGATCGCTCTTTAATTCAAACAATTGGTCGAGCTGCACGTCATGTGAATGGGCGTGCTATTTTATATGCAGATAGGATAACGGGCTCGATGCAAAGAGCTTTGGACGAAACGAACAGAAGGCGCGAAAAACAACGTGCTTTCAACGAGGCTCATCATATCGTACCAGTTGGTATTAATAAATCTGTTCAAGATATTTTAGAAGGTGCACGATTTGGAGAAAGAAAAAAAGCGACTAAAAAATTGAATCTTGAAGATACACTTTTACCTCTTGATCTCTTAGTGAAGCGTATCCAGCTTTTAGAAAAAGAGATGCAAATGCATGCTAAGAATATGGCATTTGAAGAAGCTGCAATTGCTCGTGACCAAATGTTAGCGTTGAAAGAACAATTAAAAAGCGCATAATTTATGTACATTTTAGTCGTTTTGCTATATGATTTATTATTTATTAATTTTTATGTATGAATTTTTCTTCGAAATCAACGCCAGAACAACTGTTGTCAGCCTTTGAGGCATTAAACCAACAGAAAAATGCACAGAATATTTTGCTGGTTGAAACCAAAAAACTTCAAATCATCCAAGCTATCGAAGCAGCCCTCAATCAAGCCGCGCCATTACCTTTCCCTATATATAAACACGTCGAGGAAAAACCAGATTCTAGCTTGCAAAAAATTATAAAAAAAACGGTTTATTATCTCTTATTAGCTTTTGGCATTCTTGAAGATGCTGCTAATAGTTATTTCTTCGGTTCGAGTTTATTTGTATTAATTCCTGGTATTACTGATCCAATGCTGTTGATAGCATCTATTGGCTATGCGCTCTTAGAAAGCACTTTATTTTATTTATTTGACGCGTATGAATTAAGAGACGCTTTAGGGATTCAAGATTATCAGACGAAATCAGAGACATTAATCGCACTCTATTCACAACAACTAAAATTAAGTATTTCTTTAAACCAACATCTTCTGATGTACCCAACATTGAAGATCAGCCCTGAAAAATATAAAGAGTATATTCGATGTGTTGTTGCTTTTAATCAAGATTTACATAAAAAATATGATGTCATTAACTCGAGGCATAACACTTTGGGGCACCAGATACTGAAAATCAGTGTTTTTGCTTTTGGAGCCATTTCGAGCTTAGCCGGAAGTTATTTTATGGCGGTTTTTTTCATTTCGATGATGGCACCAGCATTCCTTGGAACACCATTGGGTTTGGGTGTTATCTTGTCGATTATGCTCACGGGCCTGGTCTTCCATTTTGCTATGGATACAACGAGCATGACACGCATCGTTAATCCTAATTATGAAAAACAAAAAACCTTAAAACAAGAGTTGGGAGCATTTAAAGAGGCGTACTCAATCCGTGCGGATCAATTCTTTTTTTGTAGGCCGCTTGTTTCTCGTAAACATGTTCGAGAGGCTTCAACTCAAACGGATTTTTCATGTGCAGCATAGCTGGAATCGTGAGTGCAATGATGATCATAAAAGGAATTATTGTCCAAAAAATTTCAAGTTTTAAATTTTTATGAAAAGCCTTGGCTTGATGGCTTTTAGATTTTCGGTGCTGAATCAGTGAATAAAACATCACACCAAATATAACGACCCCAATCACGCCACAGATCAGCATAGCTGTTAGGTGTAACTGATACATTCCTTGGCTGAGTTGTAATTTATTTTGCATGCTTCTCCTCTTGAAGGCATGCTATTGTAGCCATTTTTTTTGGGCTTGTCTTGCACTTCTAAAGAACTTCTACTAAGGTAAATGAGCGGGTACCTGTTATAATTAACTTTATCAAGGAGAATTATGTCAATTTACCGGCTGCTGTTCTTAGCATTCATGGTGTTTACAAGTGGTTGTTTTCAGCAGAAAGTAAAGCCAGTTCCCCTATTTGGGCCGCATGCACAAAAAGTGGCTATTGCCCATACGCATTGGATTGAGCCCCAATTACCTGTTGAGATTAAACAAACCTCAGAAAATGCAAAAGCAAAACAGAGCACACATGTTTTTCGGGTTGTGACTAAAAAACCAGATATGTTTAATCAACTTCGTATTCAAGGTCCTTTGAATATTACATTATCAACAAATGCTTCAAGCCCGCGGATTGTTTTAAAAGGAGATTTAGCCGATTTGGCTTTAGTACGATTTTCAGTAAAAAATGGCACCCTGTCTATTATCAGTCAAAAGACAAAACCTGTGCATACGCCGTTAGATATTCAGATTGATGCACCAAGTGATTTACGCAGTTTGGTTTATGATGGCGCTGGCAGTATTGTCGGACATCATATTCGAACGGATGCAGCGTTTGTTTCGATTAATAATTCTGGTAATACGCACCTGGATGGTCAAATAAATCTAAGCAATATTATTGTCAAAGGCAAAGGGGAGGTTGAGATTCAAGGAGTTTCAGGCCAGAATTTGCAAATTAGCTTAATTGGAAAACCTAAAGTTCAACTCACTGGCATGGCTGAGATGGCATCTCTTGATGTTCAAGGCAAGGCAGAGTTTAGTTTTTATTGGGCAAAAGCAGGCAGACTCATGGTTCGGGCTAAAGAGGGGGCTTCTCGTATCAGAATTGCTGGTGCTGTAGCTTATTTGGATGTTGAATTATGGGGTAAAGCGCAATTTAATGGTCGATATTTACGTGCAGAACGTACTTTTATCAAAACGCATGATCATGCAATTGCAGAAATTGTGACCACAAGTCGTCAACACACACTCGCTTTAGATGCAAGTGATATTCATTTTTATAATTTACCTTCTACGCGCATGGATTTTATGGCAAAAAATGGCGCAGTTCTCGATATGCGGGATTGGGAATTAAGAGATGAACAAGAGTATACGCGCTATAATCGATGACAAATTAACTCGATGATTGTTGTTAGATCTTGGTCTAAAGGTAAGATATGAGCAGAGTGTTCTAACCAATGCAGCTTGATTTGAGTGGTATTGCCAATTTTTCTACAGACGGCGTTATTATCAACGATTGTGTCGTGGCTTCCTAAAAAAACGTCTGTTGGACAGTTCGGTGTTTTATAAGTAAATGTTTTTATAAAATGAAGTATTTCTATGATTGTAGTAACAGGTAATTTTTTATACGTGAGCTCTGAGTATTTCTGCGAGCGGATATTACCGCCTCGATTGGTTATATTTTTTATCCCCAATAGTTGAAAAATCTTAGCACAGGCAAGCGTCCAGGGGATGTTGATTCGAAGTGCAAGTGCAGGGGCGAGTAAATATAAATGACCGATGGGTCGTGTTTTAGCAAGATGTAACGCAAGCAGGCCGCCTAAGGACAAACCTAAGACATCAACGCTTTCATAAGTTTTTAATAGCTCATCGCACGTGGTTTCGACGGCTTTTATCCATTCAATGCTGTGAACGTTGGCAAAATCTTGGTAATTTACAGCATGTCCTGGTAGCGTTGGGCAGATAATGCCATCATAACCCGTGAGCATGGGTATGAGAGCTCGATAAACAGCGGGAGAGGAACCAAAGCCATGAAGCAGTAATAGGGCGCGCTTGGATTGGTTATTTGTGATGTTGATAGGTAACAGCAGATTAGATTCATCTACTCCCAAATCTCTTTGTTTTTTACCTTGCCATTGATAACAAAAATCATCAACATGAATTGCGTTCATTTTTTTCTCTTTATATATTCAACCGATTAAAAATAAATCCTGGGAGTAATTTGATAATGCTCATGATGAAATACCATTGCTTGGGCACATAGGCGATAGGCGTACCGCGTTGGATGGCAGTAACAATCTGCTTGGCAACAGACTCGACCGACGCAAGCGGTATGCCGGTTGTTTTTAAATGTGCAGTCATTGGTGTCTCTGTCGGCCCTGGATTAATCAAAATAACTTGCACGCCAGTCCCTGCGAATCGATGTTGTAGGCCCTGAACATAATGTTTAATCAGACTTTTTGCTGCACCATAAACATAAATAGATTTTCGTCCGCGATCCCCTGCAACTGAACCGATGATTGCCATCGTTCCCTGGTTGCTCTGAGCCAAATGTTGGGCAAAGGCTTCTGCGTATAACACTGGAGAAATCGCATTGATTTGCAATGCTTGATCACAATGCGTTAAATCGGTTTGACAATTTTCTTGATTAGGTAAAAATCCGTGTGCTATCAGAATAATATCAAGGGAGCCATCTCGTGCGATTTGATCAACTGTTTTCTGAATAGAGACTGGGTCATAAAAATCTGCGATGACTGGTTCTATCTGACATTGTGTATTTCTGATCTGAAGATCGGTTGCGATTGCTTGTATTTTTTGTGAATCTCGAGCGATTAAAGTCAGATGTATTGCTTCTTTTTGTACCCATAATCGGGCACAGTGTTCTGCTATCGCGGAGGTTGCACCCACAATTACGATTCGTTTTTTTATTTTCATGTTATGTCTCCATTAAACGTTTGGACAAGCCCGAGTGCATGCCTGGATCACGGTATTTTAAAAACTCTGTAAATGCTGGATAAGCTGTTTTGAATAATGATGCTGACATGTAGGCATTCTTTGCAAAATAAATGCGGCCTTTTGCTGCTTCAACAATGGCGTCTAAGCGCTGGAAGAGTTTTAGCGTCTTACTGCCTTGATTGGGAAAGTCTAAGGCGAGGGTGACGCCAGGTTGCGGAAAGCTTAGTAAACCAGGCGCAGGACGATGTCCAAAAGTTTTCAGTACGGACAAAAAAGATCCGGCTTTGGCTTTTGAAACTTCATATAATAATAATGAAATTGCTTCTCGAGGCACGACGCATTGATACTGGTAAAACCCTTTTCGACCATACATACGGTTCCATGCAAGAATTTGATCGAGAGGATAAAAAAAGGGCTGATAGTGGGTGATTTGTTGTTTGGTTTTTTGGGTATTTACATAAAAATATAAATGATTAAATAGATGAAGTGTCGCTTTGTTAACTAAAGATATTGGTGGTGTTAATGGAAAAGTGAATGAATTCTTTTTGGGTAGAGGCCCATTCGGTCTATCAATTGAGTTTGCGCGCATGAATAGGCCACGTGGCTTGCGCGCTAAGCAGTCTATCCACGACACGGTATATTCCCATGAGGCTTCGGAGGTATCTGCAAGTTGAAAAAATGTCTCTAAATTATGATAAGGTATAATTTCTGTTTGCAACCATGGGCCGGGCACTTGGCGCAGTCTTATTTCAGCTTCTGTAATAAGCCCAGTTAGGCCAAGCCCACCAATCGTTGCTTTAAACCATTCTGGCTGATGTGTTGGACTGCATAGAATGGTTTCACCCGTTGTTCGCTGTAATGTGATCTGATGAACGTGATCACCAAAAGATCCTTGTGCATGATGATTTTTGCCGTGGACATCATTGGCAATTGCGCCACCGATGGTGACGAATTGTGTGCCTGGTGTGACTGGTAACATCCAGCCTTGGGGAACGAAAATCTCTTGAATGGTCTTTAGCAGAACGCCGGCCTCACAACGCAATAATCCTGTGGCTTCGTTAAAATGCAGCAAATGATCCATCGCTTGTGTTTGCCAAAGGGTTTGTTGTGGACTTAAACAGACATCGCCGTAACTGCGGCCCATGCCATATGGGATCCCTGGTTGATGGGTGATTAGTTGTTGGTTGATGGTTGCACGATGATGCAGAGGAATGATCTGGTGTGGTTCTAAACTTAGTCGCCCCCAGGATGATACACGATGCATACTAAGACTCCAGTAATAGCGCTTGTATTTTACAGATGCTATGATTCATCTTCATGTAGCTCTATTAATAGGGATAGAATTGATATGCAGGATACCATAGCGAATCGTACTGTTCTAGCTCAGTTCATGGGTTTGGTGCATTTGATACGGCCAAAGCAATGGATAAAAAATGGATTTGTAGCTGCGCCATTGATTTTTTCTGGCGAGTTTTTAAATCCCGAAGCTTTAGAACAAACTGTTTGGGCTATCATGCTTTTTTGCTTGGCGTCATCTTCGACGTATATTTTGAATGATTTACATGATGTTGAAGCGGATCGTAAACATCCCAAAAAATCTCAAACACGTCCTCTCGCAAAAGGAATTGTTTCTATTTCCATGGCATGGGGATTGTATGGTTTGATCAATAGTATCTTGCTGTTAAGTGTACTTTTTATACCTAAGATTATGTTGGTCATTGCTGCTTATATTGTTTTAACGTGTGCTTATACTTTTGTGCTGAAAGAACAACCCATTGTCGATTTATTTGTAATTTCTATTGGCTTTGTTTTGCGTGTCTATGCGGGCGCTGTGGCATTAGCGGTTCCCGTGTCCAGTTGGATGTTTATTACAACATTTTGCCTTGCCCTGTATCTTGCTGCGATCAAGCGTCGACAAGAGTATGTTCAAGCAGGAATCCATAGTCGTAAAGTTCTTGAAAAATACTCAATGCCGCTCCTAGATTATTATGCACAAATGTCGGCAATTGGTGCTTTGATGTTTTATAGTATGTTTGTGTTATCTTCAAAGCCGCAGCTGGTCATGACCATTCCCTGAGTTTTATTTGGATTATTTCGTTATGCGTTTATCGTTGATTCGCGTGACGATGGTGAGTCGCCGACCGATGCTTTATTAACGGATTGGCCTTTAATCATGACCCTATTTGTTTGGGCTGGAGCATGTGTATGGCTTATTTTTTAACACCTTTTATTGCTTGGTTGGTCACAGGTGGTATCAAGTTTATGATTAATAGTTATCAAGCGAAGCGCTGGTCTTTTGACAAGATAGGTTATGGCGGAATGCCCAGTAATCATAGTGCGATTGTGAGCAGTATGGTGGCACTGATTGGCGTTTCTGAAGGCATCAATCATCCTGCGTTTGGTGTTGCGTTAACATTAGCTTTTATCGTGATACTTGATGCGCATAGTCTTAGACGAGAAGTTGGGAAGCATGCGCATTATATTAATCAACTTCTGCCTGTGACTACTTCGAAATTACGTGAACGCATGGGGCATTCATTCCTTGAGATTGTTGTCGGCGTTATGGTTGGGGTGGTTGTTGGTTGCCTGATGTGGGTTGGGAATCATTGATTGGAGGTGTTATCTCTGGTTCTTCTGTATTATTTTGATGCGGTTCAATTTCTGAAGCTTCATCACCATCAGAAGATAATTTTTCTGGTGGGATTTGTTGCATGAGTGCCGCGTAGGTTGAAGGAATGCGTACTTTAATTTTTTGTGTTTCATCTTTAGGTTTTATAAAAATATTGAATAATATAAACTGACTTAAGTAATTCCAGGTTGATAATTGACCCGTTCTCCAGGCATAGAAATTGGGAAAAAGTAAACCTTCTCCGCGTCGCCAGGCAAGAAAATTGTCACGCCATCGTTTGAAATGCTCTACAGTATCAAAAACCGCCATACGACCAGCGTTGGCAGCTTCATAGTGCGCTTGTGTTTTAACGTCTCTAGTTTCAGTGATGACTGTTGAATGTTTATCTCTTCGTTGTAAGTCTTTTAATGTATCAAGCCATTTTGTTAATAAATCTGGTTTCTTTATTGTAAAAATCTCCGTTTGCTCTGGTTTTAATAACTGTTGCCAATGCCCTGCAATACGATCTTGATGATCTTCAAGTACTGATTCTATCCTATCTGTATTAGGACTTTTCTGCTCTAATTCATTAATAATTTTTTTTAAACAAACATCCTTGCTCTGATTATATTGCTCTAAGAACTCACTCCATTGTGAGTCCATATTCTCTTTTTGGATTGATAATATATTGTATTGTTCTGTGTATTGGGTCAGTAGATCGTTAAAAGACTTATTAAATAGGCGATGTAATAATTTTGTATAGGTTGCAAAGCATTGTACGCGATTTATGTGTGACTCTGGGTTAACGTAGAAATCTCGGTTGCGATAGTTGATGCCAAAATCTTGTTGCAAATCTCTGAGATTCAAGACCATTTGTGATTCACCAATTTGTCCGTATCGTCCTCCTCGTCCTATCATTTGCCCATAATCACGTTGTCCTTTGGGCAAGTAGGTTAATAAAACTTTGAGTCCTGCTTTTGAGGCGTTGCCTTTGAGCTCATATTCAATACCGCGACCCAGAATTTCAGTTGTAATAATAACCTGTCCTGGGCATCCTCCTTCGTTTTTAAGAAACTGTGCAACAGAAGTATTGCCATCTCGATAGTTTTCCGCACTAATGCGTGTTAATTTAGGTAATTGATTTTTAATATGTGGCTGCAAGCGCTCTTGTAACTTATCGTAAAACTCTTCTGATTGATTATCATCTTTGCAGAACATGAGAATGGGTTGATTTTTATTACGAGAGGTTAAGATATGATCAACCAAAGTTTCTAGTTGTCTGTCTTCGTTTTCTGTTATTAAAGTCGGCTTATCTACTCTACTCAGTCCCATATGTTTGGGAATGTGTAAAAACTTTGTACCGAAATTGGTGTTGGCTTCTAATTTTTCAAGATCTATGCCTAGTGTGCCGGTGACGGCGAAGAGGTAGCCATCAGAATAATCTTTAAGCATGGCGTCTGAAGAACTGGTATACGTAATTTTCCGCTTTGGTGTGATAGGAAAAGATCGATTTAATTTTTGGCATGACTTTAGTGCTTGTTGCAAGCGAAGATTTGCGGTTTGAGGTTCTTGATTTGGATCTTTAACCAGTCGATTTAATTCTGCATGAAGACATTGTTGAACATCGTCAGCCAATTGAGCATT
>CAMDJY010000030.1 GCA_945901145.1 Legionella genomosp. 1
CTCTATTAATGAAAAAAAACTAGTGCACCATGTAATAGTTTAAATTCCACATAATCCACAGTGAACCTACGATAATTGATGTTAAGACTACACCTGTAAAGACAAAAGTTAATACATTGGTTTTGCCTTGCTGTGTTTTAGTGTTAAGACGAAGGAAGAAGATAATTTGCATTAAAAACTGGATACATGCTGATGAAAAAATCAGGATAATCACTTCTACTCTAGAAAAATAGTGCGATATCACAGCACCAAAGGAAATGAGTGTTAATATACAGCAGCTGATAAAGCCCAATAAATAGAGCCCTAGTTTTTTCGGACCTGTGCCATAATCAGGTTGATTCATGTCATGATGTTCCATGTTAAATGACCCCCATTAAGTAGACAATTGTAAATACGAAAATCCAAACAATGTCGAAAAAGTTCCAAAATAAACCGAGATATGTCATTCGGCGTCGTTTAATAGGATTGGATTGAATCAAAGGCAATTGAACAATCATAATTAAAATCCAAAGTAGGCCAAAACTCACATGTAAACCGTGTGTGCCTACAAGAGCAAAAAATGCTGAAATTGCGCCACTGACATCCCAACGAAATCCTTCATTAGCAAGATGGATAAACTCAGTGACTTCCATGGTGATAAAGCCCGCGCCCAATAAAAAAGTAACACCAAGCCATAGTTGAACCTTGCGGAGTTTTTCGGCATATAAATTTAAAATGGCTAGGCAAAACGTAAAGTTTGAGACTAACAGAAGAAATGTTTCAAGCAAAACATCATCGAGCTTGATATAGTTCTTGAGCATAGGCCCTGGATATCCTGGGCTGTTCAAAACTAAAAATGTGGCGAATAAACATCCAAATAAAATACAGTCAGTGAGAATGTATAGCCAAAAACCAAAAACATCGGTTGCATCGCTGTCATGGTGATGGGTATCGTTATCATGCGCAGGATGAAGAGTTTTATGAT
Source organism: Legionella genomosp. 1 (assembly GCA_945901145.1). Classification (GTDB taxonomy): domain Bacteria; phylum Pseudomonadota; class Gammaproteobacteria; order Legionellales; family Legionellaceae; genus JAGVJT01. The sequence continues at coordinate 965 of CAMDJY010000030.1, forward strand.
TCATCATGATAGACGTTCCTTAAAGTGAGCTAATTCAGTTTGTTTAATGGTTTCGGAATCGATGTAATAATCGGTATTTTTCGAGAAGGTGCGGGCAATTGTTGTTGCGACCATTACTACGAAACCGATGATACCAGGAATAAGCATGTGCCAAATTAAGGCAAATCCTGTGATACCAGCGAAAATAGCAATAATGAACCCTGCCCCTGTGTTTTTAGGCATATGAATGGGTGCGTAATTGATGTCTGCGGGACTAATGCGCCCTTGCTTCTGCTGCAATTCTTTGTCAGCCCAGAATTGATCTAAGGTATCTACGATGGGGATCTGAGCAAAGTTGTAGACAGGCGGTGGTGAGGACATTGACCATTCGAGGGTTCGTCCATTCCATGGATCACCGGTTTTATCACGAAGTGCCTCGCGGTTTTTAAAACTGACGAGTATTTGGATCACTTGAAACAGAATGCCGATGCCGATTAATAAAGACCCTAGGGCTGCGACAATGAGATAGGGTTGATACATGGTATTGGCATAGTGATTGGTTCGACGTACAAATCCATCAAGACCTAAAACATACAGCGGCATAAAGGCAACATAAAAGCCGACTACCCAACAGTAAAAAGCTCTTTTACCCCAAGTTTCATCCAAAGTAAAACCAAAAACTTTTGGAAACCAGTAAATCACACCTGAGAAGTAACCAAACAACACACCACCGATAATCACATTATGAAAATGCGCGACCAAAAATAGACTATTATGCACTTGAAAGTCCACTGGTGGTACGGACATCATCACACCTGTCATACCGCCGATTGCAAATGTTGTAAAAAATGCCGTGACCCAGAGCATTGGCGTTGCCATGATGATGCGGCCTTTATACATGGTAAACAGCCAGTTAAATACTTTAACGCCAGTTGGGATGGAAATGATCATCGTTGCAATTCCAAAAAACGAATTGACGTCCGCCCCAGCACCCATCGTGAAAAAGTGGTGCAGCCAGACAATGAACGATAATAATGCAATGATGGCGATGGCCCAAACCATGGTGGTGTAACCAAATAATTTCTTTTGGCTAAATGTTGAAACCACCTCTGAGAAGATTCCAAATGCAGGTAAAACCAAGATGTAAACTTCAGGATGTCCCCAGATCCAAATCAGATTGATATACATCATACTGTTTCCACCGGCGAAATCAGTAAAAAAGTGCATGTCGAGGAGACGGTCTAAAGATAACAGCCCCAGTGTGACGGTTAATACTGGAAATGCAAGTGCAACTAAAATCATTGCGCAGAGCGCTGACCAAACAAAAACTGGCATTTTCATTAAAGTCATCCCTGGGCAACGCATTTTAAAAATTGTAGCAATAAAATTAATGCCCGCCAGTGTGGTTCCAACGCCGGAAATTTGTAACGCCCAAATGTAGTAATCGACACCAACGTCGGGGCTATAGTACAGTTCAGATAAGGGTGGGTACGCAAGCCAACCCGTTGCAGCAAATTCACCGATAACCAATGAAATATTACAGAGCATTGCCCCAACAAAGGTCAGCCAAAAACTGAGTGAATTTAAATATGGATAAGCAACGTCGCGCGCGCCAATTTGTAAGGGTACAATCAGATTGATCAACGCAAAAACCAGCGGCATGGCAACAAAGAAAATCATAATGACGCCATGTGCTGTAAAAATCTGGTCGTAGTGATCGGGAGCTAGGTATCCTAATGCACCGCCAGCGGCAATCGCCTGCTGTGTACGCATTAAAAGGGCATCTGAAAACCCACGTAGGAACATCACAAATCCAAGGATGAGATACATGACGCCAATTTTTTTATGATCAACTGAAGTTACCCATTCGTTCCAAATGTATCCCCATTTTTTAAATACGGTAATGATTCCCAAAACGCTGACAAATACTATTGCCATTAACGCACCAGCGCCCATAGCAAAGGGATTATGAAAGGGAATTGCCTCTAAAGTTAATTTACCAAATATTAAATTTTGTAACATGTTCATTTGTAATCATTCCTTATGGAATTTGTTAGTGTTTTCACGGGGATGCGTTGCGCCTAAACTGTCCATGTAAGTCATCATAGCATTATGGAATAAATGTTCTTGCACGCCAGAGAAAAATTTAGGTTGATCGGCAATTGATGGCGATAGGAGCTGATGGTATGCTGCATCGTTTAAGGGAGGGTTTGATTTTTTGACTTCAGCAAACCATGTTTCTAGCGCTTTAGGCTCGAGCACTTGCACTTCAAAATGCATATCTGAAAATCCATCTCCGTTATATTGAGTGTTTAATCCATCATAAATTCCTGGCTCCGTGGCCAAAAGATGTAAGCGCGTTCTCATGCCAGTCATTGCATAAATTTGGCTACCGAGTTGTGGAATAAAAAAAGCACTCATCGGGACGTTATCAGCTGTGACCCAATATTCTACTTGTTGCCCCAATGGAATTTTCAAGGTGTTTACTGTTGCAATATTCTGTTGAGGGTAAATAAATAGAAACTTCCACGGCAAAGCGATGACTTGAACTAAGAGGGGTTTTTCATCATGCCCTGGAATTCGATGATACGGGTCAAGTTCATGAGTTTTTTTCCAGGTGGTAATGCCTAAAACTAATATAATCACGCAGGGAATTCCCCACCATAAAATTTCCAAATATAAATTATGGCTCCAATTTGGCTTATAATCTCTGACCCGGTGTGATTCTTGATAATGATAGACAAAAGTGATGCTCATGATGATAACAGGCAATACCACAATGAGCATTAAAGCCATTGTGTCAAAAAATAATTTTCGCTGTTCGTAGGCAATGAGTCCCTTGGGGTTTAATATGCCAGTGAAATGTTCTTTACAGCCTGTCAGTGAAAACAGCATGAAGGCGCTGATCATCAAGCAGGCGAATTTCAGTAGCCATCTAAAGCTTGTGATGTGATTCAAATGATTTTTAGTCTTTGCGACCATAAAAACTCCTGGTTAGCATACTTTCTTCAATACGAATATGATGATACGATTTTAAAGTATGAAAGAGTTTATCGGAATAAACGTTTAATTTCTAGGGATTGATGCTATGGATTATATCATTTTTGCGCGTTGGTTTGGCTTGGTGTCAGTTATCTTATCTTTAGGTATCTTATTTAATCTTGAGGATGCTCGAGATATGGCCAAAAATATGGTTAAAACTGAAACTGGTTATATCATGGGGGGCGTACTTCCTGTTATCTTTGGTAGCTTATCTTTAATCTTTAGTAATCATTTTGAATTTGCTTGGACTTCAATTATTACGATTATTGGTTCGATTATGACATTGGCTGGTATCTTTCGCGTTATATTCGTTAAACACTGGAAGGCATTTCTATCAAAGCATATCCAAGAAATTCCTTTTCTTTTTAGCTTATTCGGTTTGATGTTCGGTGTGATTTTAGTCTATGTAGGATTTATCGCCCATTCATTTGTTTTTTAAACTATTTGCAAGGGCCTCTGTTGCGAGAACAGTGGCCTCGTCTGTTACCTCTTCTCCGAGATGTCCTGCGATAACATCATATCGCGTGACCAGATGCTGTGGGAGGCATCCTTGTAATGCATCAGCATTTTTAGGGCTACAAATCAAATCTTTGATACCATGAATAATGTGCACGGGTATTTGATGACGAATCAATGGATTGATGTTATTGATAATTTGATTTGGTGTTAAAAAATACTGATTTTTATGGTAATGAAATTCAATGGTCAGCGCATTGATTTCATCTTCAGTCGGTAATGCCTCAGGATGAATATTGTGTAGAAGAGATAAAGCTAGGATATGTTTAAACCAATTGTATATTAGCCCGGCAGCTTGCTGTCGAATTTCAAAGTTTTTTTGTTTAAATAAAGCATCATAAATCGATATCCAGTCTTTGGACTCTAATTGAGTATCAAATTTTTTGATTAACTGATGTGTGCCTGATTTAAAATCAGCCCAAGCTTGGGGTTGTGTTTGGGCTGCAGCAGATAAATCGTGGAATACCTCTTCAGATTGGGCCAAAAAGGTCCCTCTAAGCACGAGTCCCAATACCTGATTTGGGTAAGCTTCAGCATATAATAAAGCGAGTGTTGCACCCCATGAACTTCCCAGAATGACCCAATGCTTGATGTTCAAAAATTGCCGAATGATATCGGCGTCTTTTAAAAGATTCTGGGTGGTATTGATTTTGAGATCTAGTTTTGGCGTGGATTTTCCACAACCCCGTTGGTCGATGAGAATGATTCTATATTTTTGGGGATTAAAATAAGCGGCTTTTTTAGCTGAAAAACCTTGCCCTGGGCCTCCATGGAAAAAAACAGCGGGAATTCCATGTGGATGACCATATTCCTCCACATGGATGATTTGTTGATCGCAGTGTATTTTATACTCTTTTTTTTGCGAAAAATCGATTTGAAACAATGGCACTGGCATTTAGGAAAGTTTAGTCTCGGTTAGAAAATGCGCTTAAGATATTCAGTAAGCTAATAAACAAATTATAGATCGACACAAACAGTGATACAGTTGCCAGGATATAGTTTGTTTCGCCGCCATGAATAATTTCACTCGTTTGAAACAGAATCAGTCCAGATGAAATTAAGATAAAAGCCGCTGAGATCATCAATTGCAGTGCGGGAAGTTGCAGGAAAAGACCAGCAATCATCGCTAAAAAAGCCACCATCGTTGCGACAAATAAAAACCCACCTAAAAAGCTAAAATCTTTACGGGTTGTTAGTGTGTAGCCTGATAATGCTAAGAAAATCAGACCTGTGCCACCCAAAGCTGTGCCAATGAGTTGTGGACCGTTAGAAAAATTGAGGACATATAAGTTTAAAATTGGCCCCAGTGTAAAGCCCATAAAACCAGTGAAGGCAAACACACTGAGTATGCCCATCGGGCTATTGCGCAAGACATTAGTTAAAAAAATCAAACCGTATGAACCAACAATTAAAATGATTGGATGCACGGGGCGTATTTGTAGTGCATAGGACGTATAAGCCATGATAGCACTAAAAATAAACGACAAACTCAAGAGAAGATAGGTATTGCGCAGGACTTTATTGGTCGATAAGACTGATTCTTGACGACGGGTAAGTACTGAAGCCTGATTTTTGTTCATAATAAAACTCCAAGATGTTTGTTGATAATGATAATTAATTATAGCTTATAAACCAGAGTTATTGTAACTGATGATTCCATTTATTTTCATCGGTAGTATACTGGCTTTCATTTATTTAAAAAGGTATTTTAAAAGGAGTTTTTATGAACCAACCATTCTTCATTAAAAAAATTGCGGTGCTTGGCGCAGGGGTTATGGGTGCCCAAATTGCAGCGCACTGTGTTAACGCAGGATTTGAAACGCGCTTGTTTGATTTGGCTAAAAATCCATCGGCACCCAATGAGTTGATCACTCAAGCAATTCAACACTTGACCAAACAAACGCCAACCCCTTTGGCTACACCTGACACGGTGCGTTTATTACTGGCACGTAATTACCAAGAACATTTAGCTGAGCTTGGTGAATGCGACTTGATCATCGAAGCGATTGCTGAGCGTTTGGATTGGAAAAAATCGCTTTATGAAAAAATAACACCTTATTTTACGCCAAAAACTATTTTAGTCAGTAATACTTCTGGTCTTGGTATAAATACGTTGGCGCTGGCACTGCCTTTGGAATATCGTGCCCGTTTTTGTGGGGTACATTTTTTTAATCCGCCGCGATATATGCATCTTGCTGAGCTCATTCCAACTGAAAACTCTTCCACGCAATTATTAGACAATCTAGAAACTTGGTTAACCAGTTATTTAGGCAAAGGGGTGGTTCGCGCAAAAGATACGCCCAATTTTATTGCAAATCGTATTGGCGTCTTTTCTTTATTATCAACAATTCATCATGCTGAGCGCTTAGGTTTAGGCTTAGATGAAGTAGATGCTTTGACGGGAGTGCTTTTAGGCCGGCCTAAATCTGCGACGTTTAGGACCATGGATGTAGTTGGTTTAGATACGATGCAGCATGTTGTGCAAACGATGCAAGATGGCTTAAAAGATGATCCTTGGCATATGATATTTAAACTTCCAACCTGGATGACTGCATTGATTCAACAGGGGCAATTAGGCCAGAAATCTGGTGCTGGTTTATATCGAAAACAAGGGAAACTCATAGAAGTTTATGATCCCAAATTAGCTGAATATCGGCAATCAAATGCTGAGGTAAGTCCTGAAATTCAACAAATTTTCAAACTAAAATCTTGGCCAGAACGTATGGAGGCATTGTTTCACGCTTCTGATAAACAAGCAAAATTTTTAAGTGCCTGTTTTCAAGATTTATTTCACTATTGTGCTTATCATCTAGATGCGATTGCTCAAACTGTGCGTGATGTTGATCAGGCACTGCAGTGGGGGTTTGGTTGGCAACAAGGACCTTTTCAGCTCTGGCAAGCGGCGCATTTACCCAAAGTTACCCATTTGATTGAACATGCCATTCAAAAATCAGAAACAATCAGTTCTGCACAGTTGCCGACTTGGCTATTAGATTTAAACGAATTTTATCAAGGTGATCGTGCTTTTGCGCCAGGAGATGAGACGTATCAACCTAGACGTGAATTATTGGTTTATAACAAACAATTACTTTCTGCAGAAAAGAGTCATCCTGCAGTGCTGTTTGAAAATGAGGGTATTGTTGTATCTGTCTTGCCAGATGATATTGCCCTGGTTTCTTTCAAAAGTAAGGCCAATACTATTGGACAAGCTGTTTTAGATGGTCTTGAGGAAGGCTTGACTCTTGCTGAAGGACGTTGTAAAGGCTTAATTTTTCATCAAAAAGATGCAGCTAATTTTAGTTCCGGCGCAGATTTGCGCGGGGTCAGTGAATTGATTAAAACGGGTCAATTTAAAGCTTTAGAAGCAATGATTCATCATTTTCAACAGACACTTTTACGCTTCAAATATAGCTCGATACCAGTTGTTTCTGCTTTACGTGGGCGTGCTCTTGGTGGTGGCTGTGAGCTTATGATGCAGAGTGATCGGGTTGTAGCGGCGTTTGAATCTTATGTTGGTTTGGTCGAAATTGGCGTTGGTTTATTACCGGCAGGCGGCGGCTGCAAAGAGTTTGCTTTGCGTGCTTCGACATCAGGTGATTTGACTGAAACTAGTCGCTTGATTCGAATGTATTTTGAGCAAATAGCGACTGCAGTTGTCTCCAGCAGTGCGACCGATGCAGTACGACGTGGTTTTTTAAAACCGAGTGACCACGTCATGATGCATGCAGATGAAGTGTTATATGGCGCCGTGCAGATGATTCAACGATTAACAGCACTGAACTATGTTCCACCTATAGAAACATCATTTCAAGCAGCAGGACGCGAGACGCATGCGCAATTGCAAGCAGGATTGATCAATTGGCTGGAGGGGCATTTTATTTCTGAATATGATTATTTTCTGGCGAATAAAATTGCTTATGTACTTTGTGGTGGAGATGTTTATCAGGGCGAATTAATCAATGAATTATGGTTGTTAAAACTTGAACTTGAAGCCTTTTTAGAACTTGCCGAAAACGCATTAACTCAGGCACGTATTCGACATTTATTAGAAACAGGTAAGCCTTTACGTAATTAATGGATTGATAGGAGATTAAAAATGACCAATGTATATATTGTCGATACGGTTCGTACCCCAGTTGGTAAAGCACCGCGCGGTGTTTTTAAACATACCTTACCTGATGATTTGTTAGTGCATACGATTAAAAATTTGCAACATCGTCATTCGTCTTTAGATTGGCAGGCCGTTGGTGATGTCGTCATAGGGTGTGCTATGCCTGAGGCCGAACAAGGCATGAATGTCGCACGCATCGCAACGCTTAGAAGTGGGTTACCTCATTCTGTACCGGCGATGACGATTAATCGTTTTTGCGCCTCAGGGGTTCAAAGTATTGCGATTGCTGCGGGGCCTCTTGCTCAAGGAGATTATACGCTTGCTTTGGCAGGCGGCGTAGAAAGCATGTCAAAAGTACCACTAGGTGGCAATAAGTATACAATTAACCCGGCGGTATTTGAGGATGAAGCGGTTGCTATTGCTTATGGGATGGGAATTACTGCAGAAAAAGTTGCACAAGGCTTTGATATTTCTCGAGAGCAGCAAGATGAATTTGCCATTGAAAGTCATCGTCGTGCTTGCCTTGCACAAGATCAAGGTTATTTTAACGAAGAAATTGTTGCTTTAGATGTCATATTAAGACACCCTGTTTTAACCTCTGGACAGTTGATCAAAACCTCTAAACACGTGCATCAAGATGAAGGTCCACGCAGAGATACCTCATATGATGCTATTGCGCGTTTAAAACCGGTATTTTCACGAATGGGGACTGTGACTGCTGCCAATAGCTCACAAATGAGTGATGGTGCCGGGATTGTTCTATTAGCCAATGATCAGGGTCTAAAAGACCATCAGCTCACACCTATGGGCCGATTACTCAGCTTTTCTGTCGCGGGAGTGCCTCCAGAAATCATGGGGATTGGTCCGGTCCATGCAATTCCACTGGCATTAAAACAAGCTGGGTTGACACTTGATCAAATTGATTGGATTGAGTTAAACGAAGCGTTTGCTGCACAAGCACTCGCTGTGATCAAAACTTTGGATTTAGATCCCAAAAAAGTGAATCCTTATGGTGGTGCAATTGCTTTAGGCCATCCATTAGGTGCTACCGGTGCGATACGTGTTGCAACGTTGATGCACGGCTTAAAGCGAGTCAAAGCCCGTTATGGTATGGTGACAATGTGCATTGGAACTGGGATGGGTGCTGCTGCTATTTTTGAAAATTTCCAGCTTTGAGATTTAAATATTAATATTATACCCGGTTTTTAAAGCCGGGCATAAAAAATAAGCAGTCTTTATTCGTCCATTAAACGAAAATATTTAGTTCCAAAATATCTCTGTAGTTTTTTGCGAATGGTACCACGACTAATACCCAACATCTTAGCAGCTTGTAATTGATTGCCTCTACGTTTTTCCATAACAGCTTGTAATAACGGCGGCTCAACTTCGGAAAGTATCATGTCATACAAATCGTTGATAGATTTGCTTTTATTTTCTGCAAGAAAACGAGTTACAATTGAATAAACTAATTCTTGAAGCCCTTGTTCTTGTTTTACAGTTTCAAATGCTGTTGTTTCTATGGCATTCATCATAACTTCCTTATTAGACTATTGTTAAATGGCTCATTTTATGAGCGCTTGACGAAGTCCCCAAAGCGCGAAAATTATTTTACCTGAAGATTAATTGATTAGCTAGACTATGTCTCCGACATTTTTTAGTGAAATGATTGGGTAAGACAAAAACGCTTGGATTTTGGGTGAAACTTAGGTAGAATTATCGCCCAACGGATACTTGGCCCCTCTTATCATGTTCAAGTATGACTAAAATAGGTTTGCTAGGAGTAATAAAATGGCAGTACAACAGAATAAGAAATCACGCTCACGTCGTGATATGCGTCGCTCACACGATGCTTTAGTCAAACCGACATTATCTGTCAACCGAACAACA
>CAMDJY010000031.1 GCA_945901145.1 Legionella genomosp. 1
GCCGTAGCTCAATTTATCCAAAGATTAGTGGAAGAAAATCATCATTTTGAACATTTATTAGGCTTTTGCTCTATCAATCATTTAAAGCAAGCGCTCCGAGGAAAAAACTCTGATGAAATTCAAAAATTACTATCTCCAAGACTTCGAAAAATCGTTGTTGATTATATGAATGCACATCACAATGAATACCAAACATTACTTCTTGAAAAGGTAAATACAGCAATCGACTATTATCTTAGTAACAAATCAGAAGATATCCCCTTTGCTGATGTATTTTTAATTCATCCCTTCTTCAAAGCCCAATGGGAGCAGACCGCAGCATCGACGAACAATAACGCTGAATTTAAAAGTGACATGAAAGCATGGTGGGAGACACAAGGGTTTAAACAATATTTAACCGCAATTGCTCAACCCGCAACATCTGGTACAGATGTCGCTCGATGGGGCTCAGAATTTGAACTGGATATATTAGCCAAAGCGTGTCAATTCCAGATCAGATGTGCAACAATCACAGGCGGCTCTATACTTTTAGGTGATGCAACAAGCACCAAAGTTTGTCTGTTACAAAATGCGGGCGGGCATTGGACGTATGCTGGCATGGACATCCAAGAAACCAGCGCCTTATCTTGCACTGCCAGCTAATATCGGCTTCAAAAAATGCCCTGTATAAGATACGGGGCATGCTGCAATCATCTCTGGTGTCCCGGTGGCTAGTATTTTCCCCCCCTTGCTGCCCCCCTCAGGGCCTAAATCTATCATCCAATCAGCAGTTTTAATCACATCTAAATTATGTTCAATGACAACAATGGTATTGCCTTGATCACGCAATCGAAATAAAACCCCAAGTAATTGCTTGATATCATGAAAATGTAATCCCGTTGTTGGTTCATCTAGAATATACAAAGTGCGCCCAGTATCGCGTTTTGAAAGCTCACGCGCTAATTTAATGCGTTGCGCCTCACCGCCAGAAAGCGTTGTAGCACTTTGGCCAATACGAATATAAGACAAGCCAACATCAAGTAAAGTTTGACACTTGCGCTTTAAAACCGGCACTGGATAAAAAAACTCCAAGGCTTCTTCGACCGTCATATCAAGCACATCATGAATATTCTTGCCTTTGTAATGCACATCGAGCGTTTCTCGATTATATCGCTTACCTTGACACACATCACACGTCACATAAATATCCGGCAAAAAGTGCATCTCGACTTTGATTAAACCATCTCCTTGACAGGCTTCACAACGTCCACCTTTGACATTAAAACTAAAGCGACCGGGCTGATAACCACGTGCTCTAGATTCAGGCGTATTGGCAAATAATTCTCTAATCGTTGTAAAAATGCCAGTATACGTTGCCGGGTTGGAACGAGGTGTACGACCAATAGGACTTTGATCAATATCAATCACTTTATCACAAAAATCTAAACCTTGAACGCGACGCACCGTGCCAGGCATATGCAAGCGTGAGCGATTTAACGCATAACTTGCTAGCGGATAAAGCGTATCATTAATTAAACTCGACTTTCCTGAACCAGATACGCCAGTGACACACGTGAAGACACCAATCGGAATATCTATATCAATATTTTCTAAATTATTACAGGTCACTCCTTCTAATCGAATCACGCGCGCTGGATCAATTGGCGTGCGCATCGCAGGAATCGTAATCATCTGTGCGCCGGATAAATATTGACCCGTAATTGATTCTGGATTTGATATAATCTGCTGTGGCGTGCCCTGTGCAACAATACGTCCGCCATGAACCCCTGCGCCTGGGCCCACATCTAACACAAAATCAGCACTACGAATTGCATCCTCGTCATGTTCAACGACAATGACCGTATTACCTAAATCACGCAGATGCATTAAGGTTTTTAATAAACGTGCATTATCACGCTGATGCAAACCAATCGAGGGTTCATCGAGCACATACATCACACCCACAAGACCTGAACCAATTTGACTGGCTAAGCGAATCCGCTGCGCCTCGCCTCCAGAAAGCGTTTCTGCACGTCTTGAAAGTGATAAATAATCTAAACCAACATCGACTAAAAAACCTAAACGCGCTAAAATTTCTTGATTAATTTTTACAGCCACCTCGCCGCGATAACCCGGTAAACTTAATGTCTTAAAAAAATCAAACGCATCTTCAATCGAATAAGACACAATCTCAGAAAGTGCTTTGCCCGCAACATAGACATGACGAGCGGCCTCTTTAAGACGCGACCCCTGACACAGATCACAAACTTTAGATGACATATACTCAGCCAGAACCTCGCGCATCGCCATGGATTCTGAGTCCCGATAACGACGCTGCATATTAGGGATCACACCCTCAAACACATGTGTTTTAGCTAATACGCGCCCTCGGGAATGGTGGTATTGAAAGGCAATTTTTTCAGATCCGCTTCCATACAAAACTATATTTTTAACGGCTTCAGATAAATCTGAAAAAGGCACAGTTAATAAAAAATCATAATGTGCACTTACCGCTTCTAATAAGTTAAAATAATAATTGGCTTTTTTATCCCAGCCAGCAATAGCACCTTCGGCAAGACTTAAGGATGGATCGCGTACCACACGCAGTGGATCAAAAAATTCATGAACACCTAAGCCATCACATGCGGGGCACGCGCCTGCGGGATTATTAAAAGAAAATAGACGAGGTTCTAATTCACTCAGGCTATACCCACACTCAGGACAAGCAAACTTCGATGAAAAAATAATTTCCGAAAACGCCTCATCAAGAGAGACAATACTCACCAGGCCTTCACCCAGTTTTAACGCATTTTCCAAAGATTCACTAAGACGAATGGCAATATCTTGACGGACTTTTAATCGATCAACAATGACTTCAATGCTATGTTTTTTTCGAGGAGCTAACTTTGGCAGATCATCTAATTCACATAACTCACCATCAATCCGAGCGCGTACATAGCCTTGGGCTTGTAGTTGTTGCAGGAGCTGAGTATGTTCTCCTTTTCTATCGCGAACCACCGGCGCTAAAATCATGATTTTGCTCTCTGCTGGCAAAGCCAAAACCTGGTCCACCATTTGACTCACGGTTTGTGCGTGCAGATGCGTCCCGTGCAAAGGACAATACGGTTCACCAACCCGCGCATATAATAACCTTAAATAATCATAAATTTCAGTCGTTGTACCAACCGTGGAACGTGGGTTATGCGAGGTGGCTTTTTGTTCAATGGAAATTGCAGGAGATAAGCCCTCGATTAATTCGACATCAGGTTTTTCCATCATTGATAAAAATTGACGCGCATACGCTGATAAAGATTCTACATAACGACGTTGACCTTCAGCATACAACGTATCAAAAGCAAGAGAAGATTTCCCTGACCCGGAAAGTCCAGTAATCACCGTAAGTTGATCTCGAGGAATATCAACATCGACATTTTTTAAATTATGCGTTTTAGCACCGCGAATTCGAATCCATGCCATCCCAGTTCCCCTTCGCTTTCGCTGATTTTAATAAATAGATAAATTCTATACACATTCTTGTAAAATGTTTACTATTTTTCACTTTTTTTAGTATGAAAATTGACAAAATAAACATTGCACTCTAAGTTAGAAATAGAAAAAAGGACTTTATACTTATAATTAACTTATGATTAACCTAACAATTCAAAATCAACCAAACGATGAAACCTGCGGCCCAACCTGTCTGCAAGCGATTTATCATCACTATGATTTTGATATCAGCTTAGACCATGTCATTACCCAAGTTGAGCGATCTCTTTCCGGGGGAACGCTTGCTCCTTTTTTAGCAAAACATGCATTAAGTCTTGGATTTAAAACAACAATTTATGTTAATAATGTAGATATTTTTGATCCAACCTGGTTTTCACATTATGGTCATGCAAAAGAAAATTTACTCGAAAAACTGCAAACACAAATGCAATATAAACCCCAAGATGGGGGGTTAGTGCAATCAAGCATCGCCTACCAGTCTTATCTTAAAGCGGGTGGTAACGTCCGTTTTCAAACGTTAAATACCCAGCTTTTAAAAAACTATTTTGAAAAGAAAACACCGATTCTCACAGGTCTAAGCGCTACTTATTTATATCGCTGTGCAAGAGAACGCTTCGACCCTAAAGGAAAATCATTTTATGATGATATTCACGGCACACCATGCGGACATTTTGTAGTTTTGTGCGGTTACGATGATTTAAATCGGCGCGTTGTGGTCGCAGATCCCGCCAGAGAAAATCCTTTGTCTCACGATAATTATTATAAAGTAAGCATCTATCGATTAATTAATGCCATTATGTTAGGCGTACTTACTTATGATGCTAATTTATTAATCATTGAACCTCAAGGAGAAAAATGCAAACTATCCTAGTGACCGACGATCCAACCTCGTGGGAATTCTTAAGTGATCTTGCCCCCATCGTCCACGCTTCGGACTATTTATCCGATGCCGCTTATCTTGAAAGTGGATCTATGCGCATCATCAACCTATGTCGCTCATATCAATACCAAACCATTGGCTATTATGTGTCACTGTTAGCGCAAGCGCGCGATCATCGCGCCATCCCCTCGGTTTTAAGCATTCAAGACGTGCTCAGTGCGACGTTATCCAAACAAATTTCTCATGATATTGACGAAGAAATTCAACACAGCTTGCAAGAAATCAAAGGAGACAAATTTACCTTAAGTCTATATTTTGGGCAAAATATGGCAAAATGTCATGCATCATTAGCCAAAAAATTACATGGCTTATTTCCTTTACCACTCATGCGTTTTGATTTCGAAAAGAAAAAAATCTGGATGATTAAAAAGTTACACCTACTGGAAATGCATGATATCCCAGAAACACACCTTGCTTTCTTGCAACAAGCAGCGAGATTTTATCTGGGGAAAAAACGATTTCACCAGTGGCGAAAAAAACAAAGATTTCACGATGTTGCGATCTTAATCGACCCGACAGAAACCAATGCGCCATCAAACAAAAAAGCACTGGAATTATTTATCAGTGCCGGCGAATCCATCGGCTTGAACGTCGACTTAATCGATAAAAATGATAGTAAACTGCTTGGCGAATATGATGCGCTCTTCATCCGTGCCACCACATCAGTTGATCATTATACCTACCGCTTTGCTCGTCGCGCCACTCAAGAAAACCTAGTGGTCATTGATGATCCACAATCGATTGTAAAATGCACCAATAAAGTCTATCTAGCTGAGTTAATGCGCAGCCACCAAATATTAACCCCTGAAACTCAATTTATCAGCAAATATGATCAAGCATTACCCCCCATTACTTTCCCCTGTGTGTTAAAAAAACCTGATAGCGCTTTTTCATTGGGCGTGATTAAACTCAATGATATGCAAACACTCAAAAAGGCCTTAATCCAATTTTTTAAAACGTCAGATTTAGTTCTCTTACAACCGTTTATTCCTACTGAATATGATTGGCGCATTGGTATTATCGATCATAAGCCCTTATTCGCTTGTCGGTATTATATGGCGAAAGATCATTGGCAAATTTATAACTGGAGTTCAACACAAGAAACTGAAGGTGAATTTGATACGGTACCACTCGATCAAGTCCCAGAAGGCGTCATTAAAACAGCACTCAAAGCAACACGCTTAATTGGCGACAGCCTCTACGGCGTTGATATTAAAAGCCAAAATGATAAACATTACATCATTGAGGTCAATGATAACCCTAACATTGATGCAAACATTGAAGATCAAATCATGGGACATGAACTGTACCGCAGTATTATGTCGGTATTTCTCCAACGCATTCGTAGGAAACATGGCTATGTCTAAAGCTCCCTATTCAATTTTTTCAGTCATTGGGCTTGAAATCGAATATATGCTGGTTGATCGTGACACCTTAAACGTACAACCTAAAAGCGACCAAATTATAGCAGCACTTGCTAATGGTGCGCTGGTCAACGAAGTCAATCTCGGTGAAATCGCCATCAGTAATGAACTGGTGATGCACGTTTTAGAACTCAAAAACAATGGTCCTCGACCAACGACAGAACCACTTGGTCAATATTTTCAAAAAGCGATTAATGATTTGCAGCCCTTATTAAAACAACATCATCTGTATTTATTACCCTCAGGCGCGCATCCCTGGATGAACCCAAGCACCGAAACTACCCGCTGGCCGCATGGCAATCGATCAATTTACCAACAATACGATAAGATTTTTAATTGCCAAGGGCATGGCTGGTCAAATTTACAGAGCATGCATGTCAACTTACCCTTCGCAAACGATGAAGAATTTGGTGCGCTTCATAATACAGTGCGGCTGCTGTTACCTTTATTACCAGCACTCGCTGCCAGTACGCCTGTGCTTGATGGCAAGGCAACCGGACAACTCGATTCACGATTATTTTTCTACGAAACTAATCAACAAAGCATGCCATCCATCTCAGGCAACGTCATTCCCGAATATATAAAAAGCCAAGCAGAATACGAAGAATGTATTTTAGAACCGATGTATCGAGAGATAGCCCCCCATGATCCAGAGCGGATTTTACAAGAAGAATGGTTAAATTCGCGCGCGGCTATTCCCAAATTTGAATATGGTGCTTTAGAGATTCGTATTATAGATTCACAAGAGTGCGTCAATGCAGATATCGCCATTGCACGCGTGATTCATGCCCTGATTAAACATTGGTGCGATTCAGGTTATTACCCCATCCCACCCCACGTCGACACCCATCATTTAAAAAATGTTTTTGATAAAACCATTCATAACGGTTTTAAAACTATCATCGATGACCGCACGCTATTAGCAGCATGGCAATTGCCGCAACGCTCCATGAATACCCATCAAGTTTGGTCGCACTTAATCGAGCAAGTCAGCCATCAACTCACACATGAAGATCAAATAGCACTTGAACATATTCTACGGCATGGCAATCTTAGCGAACGTATTTTACGGGCCTGTCAACAGGATACATCCAAATCAACATTAAAACAGGTCTACCACCAACTCGCTCAATGTTTATTAAATAACCAACAATTTAAACCGTCATGAAAACAGCACTCATCCTCACTTGTGAACACGCGGTCAATACCATTCCCGAGGCCTATCAATCTCTTTTTCAAGACCAGACAGATGTACTCAACACGCATCGAGGCATTGATATTGGAGCAGAAATGATTGCCAGTCATCTGGCAGAGCTATTTTCTTGTCAACTTTATCAAAAAGCCCAAGTCTCTCGATTACTGATTGATTGCAATCGCAGTTTGCGCGGTCAAAAATGTTTTTCAGAATGGACCAAGACTTTAGCTCCAGATAACAAAAAATCTTTAATCACCAATTATTATCTCCCTTTTCGCGAGCCCGTCATTAAAATGATTGATGCATGCATTAAGAAAAAACAACGCGTCCTGCATCTATCGATTCATAGTTTTACCCCAATACTCAATGGCATCGAACGTACCACAGATATTGGGTTACTTTATGACCCACAAAGAACACCAGAAAAAAACTTTGCACGCAGTTGGCAACAAGCATTATCAACGCACGCACCGCATTATCGCGTGCGGATGAATTATCCTTATTTAGGCACAAGCGATGGTTTTACTTCAGCATTACGTCGACGTTATTCTGAAAAAAATTATTTAGGATTAGAGTTAGAAACAAATCAGGCGCTGATGCATACTCAAAATCATCAAAATCAACTCATCCACACCATCAACCAATCGTTAAAAGTTTTAAGGGGATGACACTAATTCGTTTGAGGCTTGAATCCAACGGCAAGAATACCAGCAATCACCGCACGCTCATCGTCATCTGATGTATCACCACTTGCGCCCACAGCACCGATAATCTCTTGATCAGCATTAACGATCAAAACACCTCCCGGAGCGGGAATCAGACGTCCGTTTGAAGCGGCCACAGCCCCCGCAATCAATTCCGGTATTTCTTTTGCTTTTAGTGCCAAACCGCGTGAACCAATCCCCATCCCAAGTGCGCCATAAGCTTTAGCAAATGCAATATCAAATCGCAAAATACCCGCATGATCTTGTCGTTGAAAAGCGATCAAGTGTCCGCCAGCGTCAAGAACCACAATAGACATTGGTTGCAAAGATAACTTCTGGCTTTCAACAAAAGCAGCTTTAATCATAGCATTTGCTTTTTCTAGAGTTAATTTGTTCATTATAATCGAATTCTCCTACGATTTCGTTGCTCCAGAGACTTTAATTTTGAGGGGATGGCCCTGGCTTCTCCTTTGTTGCATTTAATTGCGAAAGTTTCTCTTCAAAATTTTGCATCGCACGACTTAAGTCTGTTTCTCTATTTGGTTTTGTAAGAAAGTGATTTCTACCCACGAGCGATCGTGCTACGGGATTATAAGTTTCAGCCATAGTTTTTGATGAAAATAAACTGACTATGTTATCAAGGACATGAAAAAACGCCCTTAACGCTTCAGAAATATGTTCCAGAAAAGTTAAACTTCGTTTTGCAGCTTGAGATAAATCTGCCTTAAAAGCAGCTACTGCTTGCATGCAACCAGATTTATAATCCTCTAAAGTTTTAGTTCCCGCTAAATATTGACGACTAAACTCTTGTAATTGATTGATTAAAGGCTTAAATTTCTTAAGCTCTATTCTTTCAAGATGCGCCACAAATCGATTAACAACCTCCACAATCTCTTGATTGATAACAGGTCTATTCCTCTCTTTTGGAACCTCTTCATTTTTATTGGACGCATTTAAAATTTTCTCTTTTTCTTTTGGTTTTTCTGTATCTGGTGGAACAAAAAAGTTCTCAACAGGCCTCTTAACAGGTTCCTCAACGGGCCTCTTAACAGGCTCATCAACAGCCTTCTTAACAGGCTTCACAACAGGCGTCTCAACAGGCGTCTCAACAGGCGTCTCAACAGGCGTCTTAACAGGCGTCTCAACAGGCGTCTTAACAGGCGTCTTAACAGGCTTCACAACAGGCGTCTCAACAGGCGTCTCAAAAGGCTTCACAACAGGCGTCTTTAAAGCCGGAGTAATTTCAGGAGCAGGAGGCCATAACCTCTTGAGTTCATTTTCAATGCTTTGCGTGCGGTTATATGAAGCAATATTGCCGGCAAGAACAGCAGTGTTTGCTTTATTAATCAGTTGCAAGAGCGATACTTCATCGGATTTTTTACTTGCCAAAAATGGTAACAATTTATTTGCATTTCCAGCATTAACTTTTACCAAAAGCGCAGCGAATACTTCAGAAGTTATTTTATCTTTTGGTAAATTTTGACCAAAAATAGGCTCAATCCATTCACTTGAACATTCATTTACAACTTTTAATAAAATTTTGGGGTTCTGCTGCGTGCGAGAAACGATACTACTCACGACTGACTGCTGTAATTGGGCAAAAGAGCGAGAAAGTAACAGCTCTATTTTAGCAGCAAGATTTATTTTGGTGTTTGATAAAATTGCATCAATGATTTGGGATTCAGTTAATACCGATGAAAAAGTTAAAAATTGGTTAAATTGGGCTTCCGTTAGGACAGCTTTTAATATTTTAGATTGAGTTTCTGCGTTTGCAGCGCGGTTTTTCCATATTGTTTCTCTGAGTGCATCATCTAATCGTGTAGAGTCTGCCAATTGACTCAATAAGGTTGAATCAGTTTGTACTCTTGCGGCAATGCTATATAAACCCTGCAAAGAAAGCTTAGGCTCATAATTTTTATAAAGTAGGGATAAATGATTATCGGGTAAGTGAGTCGCCAAATAATCCATATGTGTGGTTAATAAATGTTTGTTTTTTAATAATTCAGAAATAAACTCTTTCTCATCTGAGACGATAGCTACGTTGATTAATAGACTCAACCATGCATCAAGTTTGATATCTAATCGATTCATTTTTAAGAACAAATCTTTAGGCCATGTTGTTAAAGTGTTTAACTCTGACATTAGTTGGTTAACTGGATCGCCCTCGGTAATTTTAAATTGCTCTAAAACAATCCCTTTCATCAGTAAGCGTTTAGATACTTGCAACGACATTTTATTCAAAGCATCCATGACTAAGTCAATATCTGCACGACTGAAATTTTTCAGCAATGCTGCAAATTGCGTTTCATCTAATGCGAGTTGACTCATTAATGGGTGATTAAAAATGGCCTCAACTGTTGTTCTATTTTGTGGATACTGTGAAACAATTTTTAATCCATTTATAGTCAGTCCGGAATAGCCCAAATACCCAAGCAATAAACTTTCCTCAGTTAACGGATGGCTTAATTTTAAGGTCTTAACCACTGTGTTGTTCAAAAAACAAGGCATATAGGCCATATTCTCATGAAACGCAGCAGACTGAAAACATTTCATTAAAACAGAAAATTGCACTAAAAAATCATCGTCATTGCATTGCTTTTTTATCTCTGAATAGGAAACATCCAATAATTTTTCTACGAATGGCTCAAATTGCGGCGTTAGATTATTTAAATTTTAAAGCATTTGTTTCATTCGATACGAATTCACATGTTGACCCAAATAAGTTA
>CAMDJY010000032.1 GCA_945901145.1 Legionella genomosp. 1
ATGCAGCAACTATTCGTCTGATGGGCGACAAGGTCTCTGCAATTGCTGCTATGAAAGCTGCAGGCGTTCCCTGTGTACCAGGGTCGGATGGACCTTTGGGTGATGATGAAGCGCTGAATATTAAATTAGGTAAAAAAATTGGTTATCCAGTTATTATCAAAGCAGCAGGGGGCGGTGGTGGCCGTGGCATGCGTGTCGTTCATCAAGAGTCACATTTAATCAATGCCATTGCGTTAACACGAAGTGAAGCAAAAGCTGCTTTTAATAATTCGATGTTGTATATGTACAAATTTCTAGAAAATCCAAGACAAATCGAATTTCAAGTCCTCGGTGATGGCAAGGGACACGCCATTCATTTAGGAGAACGTGATTGTTCCATGCAACGTCGACATCAAAAAGTACTTGAAGAATCACCTGCTCCTGGTATCTCAAAAGAATTACGTGAAACCATGGGTGAAACCGTTGCGCATGCCTGTCGGCAATTAAAATATCGCGGCGCAGGGACGTTTGAATTTCTATATCAAGATGGCGCATTTTATTTTATTGAAATGAATACCCGCATTCAAGTCGAACATCCAGTGACTGAACTCACAACGGGCATCGATCTCATTAAAGAACAAATTAAAATTGCCAGTGATATGCCGCTTGAATTAAAACAAACAGACATTCAGTTGCGTGGTCACGCCATTGAATGTCGTATTAACGCAGAAGATCCTAAAACATTCATGCCAAGCCCTGGGACCATTCGTCTACTACATGCACCTGGCGGACTGGGCGTTCGGTTTGACTCTCATCTTTATAGCAGTTATACCGTACCACCCAATTATGATTCAATGATAGGCAAACTAATTTGCTATGGCACAAATCGCGCCGAAGCCATCGCAAAAATGAGACATGCATTAGATGAACTCATCATTGATGGTATCAAAACCAATATTGATCTGCATCGTCGCATTTTACATGATAAAGCATTTGTCGCAGGGGGAACGAATATTCATTACCTTGAAAAAATGCTTAAAGAGGAGTAATTGTTTTGCTAGCGCTACACATTGAATCCTGTTCAAACCAAGATACAGAATCACTCAATCTGATACTCGAAGCAACAGGCGCATTGTCCATTTCTATGATGGATAGTCAAGATAATCCAATTCTTGAGCCAGCGCCTGGGGAAACTCCACTTTGGGATCATCTCATAATTCAAGCCTTATATGACAATCAAGAAGAAGCCAACGCTGCTCTTAAATTAATCAAAGAACATTATCCCCATTTAGTCCAGACACTCGCTCCCGTAGTCGACCAAGATTGGGAACGAGTCTGCTTAGATCAATTTGTGCCGCAACGTTTTGGCAATCGTCTATGGATTTGTCCTTCTTGGCATACGCCACCTGAACCTCGTCAAGTGCATCTCATCTTAGATCCAGGGCTTGCATTTGGTACTGGAACGCACCCAACAACAGCACTTTGTTTAACATGGTTAGATCAAGCAACGCTTAACAATCAACACCTGATTGATTATGGCTGTGGTTCAGGCATTTTGGCACTAGCTGCTTTAAAATTGGGTGTGAAGCATGCTTATGCAGTAGACATCGACCCACAAGCACTGACTGCAACTAAGCAAAATGCAAGCAACAATCAAATCACTCCTCAACAATTAACCATCACTGATCCTCAGCACTTACAAACTCAAGCTGACATTCTTATCGCCAATATTCTACTATCCCCCCTATTAGCACTGAGACAAACTTTTTACCAATTGATTCAACCCAATGGCATACTTGTGGTATCAGGTATTTTTTCTTCTCAAGCCGATGAACTGATTGCTGCTTATCAAACATCGTTTATGCATCAACAAACACTAGAACAAGAAGGCTGGGCTTTGATTGTATTTATTCGCCAAAATTAATATCTGGTAATAACGAATCATTTTCATTTTGGTTGTCTTGAGGAAAATTACGTTTTTTTGAATTCAGAAAACTATGTGCGCTACTACGAAATTCCTCTGTGTTATTACTTGAAATTAAATTTTCAAGGGCTGGTGTCTCTTCAAACGTAGCATAAGCTTTTTCATCAAAAGAAATCTGTTTTTCTGCTTGAGGTTCAAATTGACGCACCAAGACTTTTATAAAAATATCAATCAGTAATGCCGCGGCTAGCACCGCCAAACCAATTCCGGTTGGTAAAAAAATTAATGCAAGCAGTGCTGAAACTGGCAAAAAAACATCACGAAAGATGTCGACCATCAGTTCTATTTTTTGATGTGCTAAAATACACTTTTGCTCCTGAGAGTGTCTCACGAACATCATCATTTCAATATAAATTTGTTTCATCTGCATACGCGTATCATTGGTTTGTTTATTTGTCGTTAAATTTGACTTTAATTCAATGAATTTATCTAAATATTTGTCTATCGTCTCTTCAAACGCCTGGGCTCCTGCCGACATCGTTCTCATCATCCGCAAATGTCCGCGCGCTGCGCTAAACACAACAACCGCAGCAAAACACACACCTGCACCGATTAAGCTAATTGCCAGCATGGTTACAGGAGCGATAGCGACTGGTGGAAATAACATACAAGCTAATATACTCACGCCGGCAAAAATACTCAGGGCATAGATCAAATGATTTCGAAATTCAATATTTTTAAAATCCAACTCCATCGCATGCTTTTGATAGGTTCTGATCAAAGCCTGCATTTCTAGATCTAATACTGCTATTTCCTGCGCTAAATGTTGCTGGTATTCTGGATTATCACTTTGATGATAGGCTGTTTCTAACTCAATTTTTTTAATTTCCAATTGATCAAGTTCAAAGACAATTTGATGCATCTGGGACATATATTCTGTTTTTTGCCTATCATAACGCATGGTTAATAAACACAGCTGAACGATTCTAATCAACATCGAAGTCAATAAACCCCAAGGCCATACATTCATCACATCAATTAAGCACAAAATCCCAATAAAATTTGAACAAGAAGTAAAAAATAGATTTAATAAGACAAATTGACGTTGCTTAACTTGCGTTGTAAATTGCTCCCAAATGGGCACTGGGTTTTTAGATTGACGGGTTACCCAAGGTCCTCTTAAAGTGTTTTTCATGACTAAAAACAACTCAATGGCTAAACACGTATTAACAACAATGATATTCATTATGCTCAAATAATAGCCGGCATTATCCACAGAGGCTGATAAACCAGGTGCTCTCACAAACTGGAGAGGAATCATATGAAATATACTTAAAATAAAAGAACGACTCCAACCTAAGTAAGTATTTTGACGGTCCATTTCATTTAACAACCCTCGAATCGTCGTGATTTTACCTGAAAAAAAATTTAGCATGGATTGAGCAAACATCGGTGCAATCGCAATAGCTCCCAAGTAGGCAAGCGGTTTATTTGAGGCGTCATTTAGTACCTGTAATTGCAACTCTGGTTCAACCATTTGTTCTACGACTTGATTTTGATTGAGTTGTCTTAGAAGATGTTCATAGGTCTGGCATTGTTTTTGATTAATTTTCAAACTGTCCCAACGCCACTCAATTTCATCAATACGAAGTTGGAGTGTATTTAAATAATGCGCATAAACTAATTTTCGTCGGATGGCTTCTTTTTGGTAAGGAAATAAATAAAGAAACATTGCAGGTTCAATATCATTCAAATCTTCACGAAGTATTCTTAGTAAATAAGCCAGCAAAGCTCTATTTTTAAATGCATCAACAAGCTCCTGGTCAGATAATTCAGGATAAACACCGTTATCTAGCGACTCAGCCCATTGTAATAAAAAACCACGAGTTTCATCATCTAACAAAGACACTGAAAATACGTTAAACAAATTCCCCGGCATCTTTATACCAAAAACAAACAGTTTGTACTATTTATGATAGCACAATGAACAGAAAATTGATATTATTTGGGTCTGAAATCAGAAGACAAATCAGCTTCTTGATCTAGATGTATGTTAAAGGAATGGTAGTAATCTGCTAAAGCATCTACTTTGATATAATAAGTTTTAGTTTCCGGATCAGTCATTTTTAAATTTAGGAGGACCTCTTGAACTGTTGATCCATCAATTCTAATAGCTTCTGCTTTTAATGATTGACAAAGAATAAGCTCCATGGAACCGACTGGTCGAACCAGCATCTCTTTTTTTTCAGGAAAATACTTTTTGGCGACAGCACCACTAAAAGCATGCAACACCATGGATATGCCTTTGTAGGTATGATCTATCACACTGATTGGATTTCTAAAGATCCCTCTATTGCGAAACACCTCTATACCAGAAAAATCTGAGCCAACACACATCAGTAACTCACGATACTGCGTGATATATTCTTTAAGTGATAAAATTTCACCATACACATACGGTTTTTTCGATAAAATAGAAAAATCAGATGTTTGAGTTACATAGACAACATATCTCTGAGCATTTTCCAAAAGCACCATATGATTAGAGCCAGCTGAATTTGCAAGTAATACTCGTTCTGCTTGTTCGTTACCGATAAAGCCCTGTTTTCCCAAATAACAGATAAACTCATTCAGTTCAGCCTCATCAAATCCAATATATTTTAAAATAGATTCTGAAATAGGCCCATTATACTCATAACGTATAGAACCATCGCTTTCAGTTATTTTTGTTGACTTGGTCGCAAGATAGCCTAATACTGATCGATCATTATTAGCTGCCATTAAAGATGAGTGTCTCTTATATTGTTCCCAATAAAGCTTATTTTCTTCTGTAATTAATTCCATTCTGAGATAAATCGGTTCACCAGCTTTTGTCGTCGCACGACCAATAAAGACACCAGGTGCTATCATTTCGGGTTCAGGGTTCACGATATTCCTCCTTAAAAATTTTTTACCTCGACCCGGCTGCTAAATTCGCCTGTTGATCATTATTAACTTTAGACAATTTTTCCTGCTTTGGTAAAAATAAAGAGAAATAATGAATGAGTTTTTGTTGATCAGGCATATAATCTGCTTGGATTTCCGTATATCTTGCATGTTCTTCTGCTTGCAGTGCACTCGCTTGACCGCGCTTAACTGATTTATCAAATTTTCTATGCATGTCATGACACACGGCAAGCAATGCATACCTACTTTTATCTATATCTAAGATATTTTCATCTGTGGAGCATAAATGATTTTTGACACTATTATGGGCATATTTTGCCAAATTTTGCATGCCTCGATTTTCTTCAATTTTCTTATAACCACCATGAATCAACGTAGCGATACCTCGAGTGATTGGTTTTAAAAGCCAAGTCAAAGGCGTGGTCACTAATTCAATTGCACCTCTTTGAACACTCAAAATACCATCAGCAAGAATCCAGGGGTTTAAAAATAATATACCGTATATGATTTTCCCCAATCCTATGAAAAAATTAGCAATACCAACGAGCGGCTGTTTAAAATCCTGAATCATATGTTGCTTACTTTTATATGGCTTAACATAATCTACAAAAATTTTAATAATTTTTTTAAAAGTATGTATCAATGGAACATAATCGAACTGACCAAAATTGACTGGATCATAATCTCGATGCGGGAAAGGATACCATTTGCCTAAATGATTGTTAGAAAAATAATCAAAGTATCCTGAGATTAAATGATTTTGATCCTCTTCTGTGTCAACCACAGAGGCAGTACTTAGACCTTTTATGAAATTTATAATACGTACAAAAAACTTAACTTGCCAAAAACTATAATCACGAACTTCTTTGACTTTTTTGGGCGTAAAATCTTTTAAAAACCAAGTTTGATACTGTTTTAATTGTCGGTCCATTGCTTGTTTGTCTTTTAATGAACTTTTAATGGCTGACGACAGCGTTGTTAAAAATTTAGCACTTGCTTCAAGACCTGCATTTAATCCTTTGAAATAAGACAGACCTAAGGCAGCATCTCCCACCAACATCACACCAGCCTGACCGTGCTTTTGTATAATCTCTTTAGAATAACTCACAGGAGATTGATTGACACTAAGAGTAATAGACTCTCTATCAATTTGCTGATCTGCTGAAGCATTGGTATCTTTAATTTTGCTCAAAAGATACTGCTTGATAAATGAATTCAAATGAGCAGGTAATTTTGGCTCTTTTTGCCGGTCTAACGGTGACTTTAGTTTAGAATAAGGCTTCAAAGGATTTTTAGATGTTGCTGTTTGCAATTTAAGAAAATCTTCCTTTGAAATAATGATACTTAAGGCGACAGGGGTTTTACCATCTGCAAATGCACCAACAGTTTCTGTTGCAATCAAACCTTTTCGAGTCATCGGATGAGATAATGTACTTTTTTTAATACCCTCTGGTTTTTCTTTACCATTGATCTCAAAACGTAGTTGCAAAACAAAATCAAGTTCATATTTAACTTGATTTTGTTTTGGGAATAATGACTGATTGACAACACTATGCACACCATCGGCTCCAATAATCAACCGAGTATTGGGGTATTCTTGATTGATCATATCTTCAATTGAATCTTGAATAACCTCATGATTCTGGTTAATAATAACGCCACTATCTCCTGCAAGCTTGGTGAAAATATCTTGCAAAGTTTTGATACGTATATGAGGATTGGTTTCTAATTGTTTCAGCAAGGCAACTAAAGTAGGATGGTGCTCACTCCCTGTCGCTTTCATGATCGCTTTTAATTGCTCAGGTTGCATCAGTAAAGTATGTGTTCTTTGATAAGTTGCGTATTTTTCAAGAACGACAATATTAAGCTCAGGATTTAAATATTTCATTCCCCATGCATGAACCAGACCGATAGGCCCTGCACCAATCACTAACACATCTGTATTCAAAGACATAAAAACACTATTAGCTTAAAAATAATTCTATTATATCTCATTTTGTACAAAATAAAAATATATTTCTAACCTTGAAAATCAAAAAAAAAACGCAATCTCTATAAAAAAACTTTACAGAATATTTATTATGAAAAAATCAATCATCTATTTTATTCTATGTTTCACCAGCTTTTCTGTATGTGGCGATGATCTCAAAGATTTGTTAGCCTATGAACGCAACACCATAGAAGTCTTTCAACAAGCCTCGCCCAAAGTGGTGTATGTGCATCGAATGACAGCAGTATCCTCACCGCATCCTCAGCAATTATTAGTTGTCCCTAATGGCTCAGGATCAGGCATTATTTGGGATCATTTAGGCCATATTGTGACTAACTATCATGTGATCAAAGACGCAGACGCATTTTCTGTAACACTTGGAAAAATCACTGTTGCAGCCAAAATTATAGGTGCAGAACCACGAAAAGATTTGGCAGTGCTCAAGATAGAGGATCCCAAAGCATTAGCATTTTTAAAAGCTTTTACACCGTTTAAAATGGCCCCGACACACTCTTTAATGGTCGGTCAAAAAACCATTGCCATTGGCAACCCTTTTGGCTTTGATCATAGCCTCACGGTTGGCGTGATTTCAGCATTAGGACGTCAAATACCTGGTGTTGGTGGTACAAGTATTCGCGATATGATTCAAACTGATGCTTCGATTAATCCCGGCAATTCGGGTGGGCCATTACTAGATAGTTTAGGACGCTTAATTGGCCTGAATACATTGATATATTCACAATCAGGCACTTCATCCGGAGTCGGCTTTGCCGTACCTGCCGATGAAATCGTACGCACGGTAACGCAAATTATTCAACACGGGCGTGTTATGCTCGCAGGCATTGGCATTACGCCCGTTGACCCGCGTCTTGCTGCACATTTAGGCGTACGGCGCGGTATTTTAATTTATGATATTTTACCCAACACGCCGGCAGAAAAAATTGGACTCCTTAGAACCTATCGCTCAGGCATGGGACAAATTATTCTAGGTGATGTCATTATTGGCTTAAACGGCCACCCAGTGAATAATTATGATGAATTATACAATCTTTTAACACAGATTCATGTTGGCGATGAAGTGACACTCACCCTGTTACGACAAGGAAAATCAACTGATCTTCGAATTAAGACGATTGATATTGGTGCCTTTTAAACTAGATTTTGGATAAACTCCAGCAATCGAGAAGTCACTATTGTTCTTAGATCTACGCCCATGGTTGGTGGTATTATTGCCAGAAACAACTGATTGGCCTGTTGCTTAAAAAGCATATGCTCTCGTGCCTAAACATGAGAGCATATGATTCATCAATCTAATAATCCCAAGGCTTTCACTGCATCACGCTCTGAGCGTAACTCTGCCAAAGTTGCATCAAATTTTGCTTGTGAATAATCATTCAATACAACCCCTTCAACCACACGAACAATGCCTGATTCACGACGGCATGGGAAAGAGAAAATTAAGCCCTCATCAACACCGTATTGATGCTCTGCACTTAATCCCATAGAAAAAGACTCACCAGAAACTGTGTCATGAATCAAATGACTCACGCCCTGAATAATAGCATTGGCAGCAGAAGCGGCAGAAGACGCGCCGCGCGCTTTAATGACAGCAGCACCGCGTTGCTGAACAGTCGTCACGAATGTCTCTTTTAGCCAATTTTCATCATTAATCACTGAAAATGCAGACTGACCGTTAATTTTTGCATGATAAAAATCGGGGTATTGCGTCGCAGAATGATTTCCCCAAATCGTCATTTCGGAAACAGCTGTAATATCCACACCTGCTTTTTTGGCTAATTGAGTGCGCGCACGTAATTCATCTAACATGGTCATTGCATAAAACCGTTCATCTGGAATATCTTTTGCATGATGTTTTGCAATCAAACAATTGGTATTACATGGATTACCAACCACAAAAACCCGAACATCATCAGCAGCATAATCATTAATTGCGCGACCTTGATCAATGAAAATTGCACCATTAATTTTTAATAAATCCGAACGCTCCATTCCTTGCTTACGCGGGACAGAACCAACGAGAAATGCCCAATTGACATCATCCATTGCCTCTTTCAAACTAGAGGTACACACAATACGCTTTAACCAAGGAAAAGCACAATCATCTAATTCCATGGCAACTCCTTCCAATGCCGATAAAGCATGCGGAAGTTCTAGTAAATGCAACTCAACATCAGCATTTTGGCCATATAACTGACCAATACGAAACAACAAAGCATAACCAATTTGCCCTGCTGCACCTGTGACTGCAATTTTAACTCGTTTACTCATGGTTAGGTCCTCTTGTGTTCATCATGCTAAAATAGAAATATAAATTTAGGAGCTTATCGTTAGATGTTACCATTATCTCTGTATATTCACATCCCCTGGTGCATTCAAAAATGTCCTTATTGTGATTTTAACTCGCATAAAAGCCCCAGCCAGCGCCCCGAACAAGACTATATTGCCGCACTGATTCGAGATTTAGATGCTGAGCTGCAACAACGCCCGCAACACCAAGAAATTTCCTCTATTTTTATAGGCGGTGGCACACCGAGCTTATTTGCTGCAGAACGCTATGATGAACTATTTCAAGCGCTCAAACAACGTCTTCACTTTAAACCTAATCTTGAAATTACACTGGAAGCAAATCCTGGTGCAATCGATCAATCACGGTTTTTAGCTTATCGACAAATTGGTATCAATCGCTTATCCATTGGCGTCCAGAGTTTTCATGGCAAACATCTGCAAGCATTAGGTCGCATTCATGATGAGAAACAAGCCCATGTGGCCATTGAAGCGGCGCGACATGCCGGATTTGATAATATTAATATTGACTTGATGCATGGATTACCGCATCAAACCGTCGAAGAAGGCTTATTAGACCTACATACAGCGATTGCCTATCAACCCGAGCATCTCTCATGGTACCAATTGACCATTGAACCCAACACCATATTCCATAAAACCAAACCCGAGTTACCCGCAGAGGAAACAGCAGAACAGCTTGAAACCCAAGGCCTTGAATTGTTAGCCGCGGCTGCATTTAACCGATATGAAATTTCTGCATTTTCAAAACATCAAAAAATGTCACAACACAATCTGAATTATTGGCTCTTTGGTGATTATTACGGCATTGGTGCAGGCGCACACGGCAAATGGACTAACGCAAACTATCATATTTCCCGTACACGCAAACCGCGACAACCTAAAGATTATATGAAAACACCGGGACCAGACACTCAGGTTAATCAACTTAGCATTGCCGATTGTATTTTAGAATTCATGCTTAACACCACGCGTTTAGAGCAACCCATCTCTCGAAAATTATTCAAAAAAACGACTGGTCTATCAGAAGATATACTGATGCCAAGCTTAACAAAAGCAGCAAACCAAGGCCTTCTCCACCTCACCCCAACCCACTGGCAAGTCACCCCATTTGGCAGACGATTTACCAATAATCTGCAAGAGTTATTCTTACCTGAAGAAGCTTGAAAATAAAAATCATTCAAATT
>CAMDJY010000033.1 GCA_945901145.1 Legionella genomosp. 1
TTTAATCAATTTCAATTGATTTGGATGGGGTTTTTGTCTAAAATGGATTTACGTATATCATTTATTAAACAAAAGGACCGTATAATGAAATATCTGTTTATTATAGTATCTATTATTGGATTTCTGCATGCTGGTTGGACGCAGGGTGATTCAGTTTCTTTGCGCGATAAAATTGGACAAATGTTAATTGTCGGATTTGATGGTAAAACGATTGATGAACATTCATCGATTGTAAAAATGATTCAAGTTGATCATATTGGAGGTGTAATTTTATTTGATTATAACTACCAAACCAAAACATTTGATAAAAATATTGAAAGTCCTCAGCAAGTTGCGCGTTTAAACCAAAGTTTACAAAAAATGAATCAAAATAGTTTGCCTTTGTTAATTTCTGTTGATTATGAAGGTGGCGCCAGGGGGACTCGTTTAA
Source organism: Legionella genomosp. 1 (assembly GCA_945901145.1). Taxonomy (GTDB): domain Bacteria; phylum Pseudomonadota; class Gammaproteobacteria; order Legionellales; family Legionellaceae; genus JAGVJT01. The sequence goes on from CAMDJY010000033.1 coordinate 431, forward strand.
CACAACGGGATGGGTTTCCTCATACGATTTCTGCTGCAGAAATTGGTAAAATGCCATTAAATCAAGCTATACCTTATGTGCATACCATGGCTGTTACTTTAAGCGATGCTGGATTTAATTTAGATTTCGCGCCTGTATTAGATGTGAATGTTAACCCTGAAAATCCAATTATTGGTCAATTGAATCGCAGTTTTTCAGAAGATCCAGCGCGTGTTGTTGAAGATGCCCAGCTATATTCCAAGGAATTTTTACATGCCAAAGTCCAATGTGCGTATAAGCATTTTCCTGGGCATGGGAGTTCAGACAGAGATTCTCATTTGGGCTTTGTTGATATCACAGACACTTGGCAGACTGATGAATTATACCCTTATCAGCAACTCATCAATCAACAAGATTCTTGTGGTGCAGTGATGGTGGGACATTTAGTGCATCGTAAATTAGATGCATCTGGTCTGCCTGCAACGCTTTCGTATCCGATATTAACGACTCTTCTACGTGAGCAGTTGCATTTTGATGGGGTGATCATCAGTGATGATATGCAAATGCAAGCGATTACACAGCATTATTCTTTGGAGCAAGCATTAACGCTTGCAATCAATGCAGGAGTTGATGTGTTTATCTTTGGTAACCAATTGACTGATACACCCCAAGATCCCAAAATAATTATTGATATCATCGAGAGAAAAGTAAACTCAGGGGAAATCAAATTAGAACGCATTAACGACGCCTATCGACATATTACTACGTTTAAGAAAACTTTACTGGTGAATGAATAACCGTTTGCGTGTAGAATGTGTTATTTAAGTTTTTCGTTTGTAGATAGGTGAGAGATGTTGGAAATTAACCAAATAAATCTAACATTGGACGATCTGGCGTTTCGAATTCAAGCGTTGCGTGGCTTTCTGGATATTGATAAGAAAACTGAACAATTGGAAGAAGTGATTTTAGAACTTGAATCACCGACCGTTTGGGATGATCCAGACCATGCACAAGCTTTAGGTCGCCAGCGTGCGCAGTTAGAAGCTGTGGTCAATCTTTTAAATGAACTCACTCAAGGTGTGGTCGATGCCAGAGAGTTGTTTGATATGGCACGTGCCGAAGATGATGATGCAGCTATTCATGCCTTAGGCAATGATGTGGCCTTAATTCAAAAACAAGTTGAAACGTTGGAGTTTCAACGTATGTTTTCTGGCAAAATGGATCGTGCGAATGCTTTTGTGGATATTCAAGCCGGATCAGGCGGTACAGAAGCGCAAGATTGGGCAGAAATGTTACTGCGCATGTATCTGCGTTGGGGGGAGCAGCATGGGTTTACCATGGATTTAATGGAGTGCTCTGCAGGAGAAGTGGCCGGGATTAAAAGTGCGACCATTCATGTAATCGGAGACTATGCTTATGGATGGTTGCGCACGGAATCAGGCGTGCATAGATTAGTTCGAAAGTCGCCGTTTGATTCGGGAAATCGTCGTCATACTTCTTTTTCTGCGGTATTTGTTTCGCCTGAGATTGATGATGATATTGTCATTGAAATTAATCCTGCTGATCTACGAATTGATACCTACCGAGCCTCGGGCGCAGGTGGTCAGCATGTCAACCGGACCGATTCTGCTGTTCGGATTACGCATATGCCAAGTGGCATCGTTGTCCAATGTCAGAATGATAGAAGTCAGCATAAAAATAAAGATCAAGCCATGAAGCAGTTACGTGCAAAGCTCTATGAGTTGGAAATACAGAAAAAAAGTGAAGCACAACAAGCTTTAGAAGCAACTAAGTCAGATATTGGTTGGGGATCACAAATTCGTTCGTATGTGTTGGATCAATCTCGTGTCAAGGACTTACGCACCGGTATTGAAACCAGTAATACGCAAGCGGTCTTAGATGGTGATCTGGACCAATTCATCGAAGCAAGTTTAAAAGTAGGGGAAGAAAATACATGAGTGATGAGATGTTGAAGCAAACAGAAGAAGCTGCTGAAGTTTATGTGATTCGTAAACAAAAATTGGCTGATTTACGCGAGCAGGGTTTTGACTTCCCAAATGCTTTTAAACGTGATCATTTGGCTCTGGATTTAACAACCCGTTATGCGGGTTTTACCAAAGAGGCATTGGTGGATGAGGCAGTTACTGTAAATGTCGCCGGTCGGATTGTGTTGCGACGGATCATGGGTAAAGCCAGTTTTTTTCATATTCAAGATGTCTCAGGCCGTATGCAAGTTTATATTCGTGCCAATGAACATCCTGAGGTGTATGAGCAGTTTGATAAGCATTGGGATATTGGTGATATTGTTGGCATTTCTGGTCTTTTATTTTTGACGAACACTGGTGAGCTCACGGTTCATGCGAATCAAGTTCAATTATTAACAAAATCGCTGCGGCCATTGCCTGATAAATTTCATGGTTTGGCCGATCAGGAAACGCGTTACCGTAAACGCTATGTTGATTTAATTGCCAATGAAGAGACACGTCAAGTGTTTCAGCTGCGCTCTCGGTTGATTCAAACATTGCGTCGGTTCATGGATGCGCATCAGTTTCTGGAAGTAGAAACACCCATGATGCACCCGATTCCAGGGGGTGCTTTAGCGCGTCCATTTGTCACACATCATAATGCGTTGGATCAGGACATGTATTTGCGTATTGCGCCTGAATTATATTTAAAGCGCCTGGTCGTCGGTGGGTTTGAGCGCGTGTATGAAATTAATCGTAATTTTCGTAATGAGGGTTTGTCAACCCGGCATAATCCTGAGTTTACCATGATTGAATTTTATCAAGCTTATGCCAATTACACAGAATTGATGGACTTTACTGAAGCGTTGCTGATTTATTTATGTGATGAAGTGATGGGCAGTCGTGAGATTAACTATCAAGATCAACTGATACAGTTTCATCAGCCTTTTCTGCGTATCTCTATGAAAGATGCAGTTGTTCGTTATAACTCATCCATACAATTAGCAGATGTCGAAACTTTAGATGCTTGTCGTAAAATATTAGATCAATTAGGTTTGGCTTATAAAGCGACTGATGGTTTGGGTAAGTTGCATATGATTTTATTTGAAGAAACCGTTGAGCATCAATTGATTCAGCCGACATTTGTGACCGGTTATCCGACGGAAGTTTCACCGCTGGCAAGACGTAATGCAGATAACCCAGAGATTACCGATCGTTTTGAATTTTTTATTGGTGGACGTGAAATTGCCAATGGATTTTCAGAGTTAAACGATGCAGAAGATCAAGCCGCACGCTTTCATCATCAAGTTTTAGAGAAAAATGCTGGTGATTTGGAAGCAATGCATTTTGATAGTGATTATATTGAAGCGTTAGAATATGGCATGCCACCAACTGCAGGTGAAGGCATCGGCATTGATCGTTTGATTATGCTATTTACCAATTCACCTTCAATTCGTGATGTGATTTTATTCCCGCATTTGCGGCAGTGAGTTAGACCAGCGTATCTAAATATCTTTCTGCATCTAAAGCCGCCATACAGCCAAACCCTGCTGATGTGACGGCTTGTCTGTAGACATGATCTGCGACGTCGCCACACGCAAATACCCCTGGAATATTCGTCGCCGTTGCCATGCCATCTAGGCCAGAACGAATGTGTAAGTAACCATCTTTCATGGTCAATTGGTCTGTAAATAAAGTGGTATTGGGGGTGTGTCCGATGGCGATAAATACGCCATCTATGGGCAGAGATTGTTCTTGCTTGGTGTTGACATCGCGTACGCGTACGCCCGTGACTTTGAGGTTATCGCCTAAAATTTCTTCAAGCGTATGATTCCAAAGCAGACGAATATTGCCGTGCTCTGCTTTTTCACGAAGTTTATCTTGAAGAATTTTTTCCCCACGTAAAGTATCACGCCTATGGATTAACGTCACCGAAGCCGCAATATTAGAAAGATATAATGCTTCTTCAATGGCTGTATTGCCACCACCAATTACAGCGACATGTTTGTTGCGATAAAAAAAGCCATCGCAGGTTGCACATGCGGAAACCCCGCGCCCTTGATATTGACTTTCGGATGCAAGCCCCAGATATTTGGCTGAAGCACCGGTTGCAATGATGAGTGCATCACAAGTATAAGTCTCTGTGTCACCTTTTAATATAAAAGGCTGGACTTGAAGATTTGTATGGGTAATATGATCAAAAATAATTTTGGTCTCAAAGCGTTCTGCATGCTTTTGCATCCGGTCCATCAGTGCAGGTCCTTGCAAGCCTTCGACGTCGCCAGGCCAGTTATCAACATCCGTGGTCGTCGTCAGCTGGCCGCCCGTTTGCATGCCGGTGATGAGTACGGGATTGAGATTTGCGCGCGCTGCATAAATTGCTGCAGTGAAGCCAGCGGGGCCGGAGCCAAGAATAATTAAACGGTGGTGATTGTCTGTTTGCATCGTTCTGTCTTCTTCATGATTTATGATAATATGTGAAATAGTATGATAAAACGTGATGTATTAAAATAGCCATGAAAAAAAAATATACAGAAACAGCATTGCCGCCTTTTGTGATGAAGCGAATCAGCGAAGGATGTTTTATTTTAACTTTAACTGTCGCTTTTTTTGTTTTTTTGTCTTTGATGACTTATCAAAGCACTGATCCTGGATGGTTTCATACCGCAGCGAATAAAATTGCAAAGCATGGCATTGCTAATGCAGGGGGGCCTGTTGGTGCTTTTTTAGCTGACGCACTCTATTGGTTATTAGGCTATTTTGCGTTTGCACTGCCTTTTGGGGTTGCTTATTTGGCCTGGGTAATTTTGCATGATCAGCGTGTTTTGCATGTATTTAACCAGTATATGTTTTTTTTGCGCACAGTTGGTCTTTTGCTTGTTTTTACCTGCGGGTGTGGCTTATCAACGCTTTTGGTGAGCGGTCAAGCGAAACTACTTTATGGGGCTGGTGGCAAATTTGGTCAGGTGATGGCTAAGTCATGCTGCCATATCGTCCATTTGGAAGGGGGATTGTTAATTTTAGTTGCGATTTTTCTTGTGGGCGTGACTTGGCTGACGGGTCTTTCCTGGATTCAGGCCGTAGAGCTTCTCGGTAAGTACACGATTATTATCATGAATCAAGTGTTACGCTTGACTGAAGGCTTATCTCAAGTTTTTTTTGATGTGGTGCAATTCATTAAAAATAGAAAAAAGAATTTACTCACCGTTGGTGAGCAGCTGGTTCCTCGTATTAAAAAAGAAAAACCAGTTCGTCAAAAACATAATCCACGTGTTACTGCCCCCTCTTTGGGAATTGCGATTCTTGATACGACGCCACCGCCACGGGCCACTGAACACGTGATGATGACTGTTCCGGTGACCGAAGGTTTGCCGGCGTTGACGCTTTTAGATAAAGGCCAGCCCGGTAAACCGATGGGAGGTTATACGCCAGCTGAGCTTGAGACATTGTCTCGTGATTTGGAACAGCATTTATTAGATTACGGGGTACAGGTTGATGTCGTTGCTGTGCATCCTGGGCCGGTGATTACACGGTTTGAACTGCAACTAGCAGCTGGCGTTAAGGCGAGCCGGTTAACTGCACTGGCAAGAGATTTAGCGCGCTCACTGTCGGTATTAAGTGTGCGCGTGGTTGAGATTATTCCGGGGAAGACCGTTGTTGGTCTTGAGTTACCCAATCCTTATCGTGCGACAGTTGCTTTGTCTGATGTGTTTTCAGCTGAGGTCTATCAACAAGCACATTCACCGCTGACACTTGCTTTAGGTGTGGATATTGGTGGGCATCCGATGATTGTTGATCTTGCGAAAATGCCGCATTTATTGGTTGCCGGAACCACGGGATCAGGAAAATCTGTAGGCATTAATGCGATGATTTTAAGCTTACTTTTTCGAGCGACGCCAGAACAGGTGCGCTTGATTTTAGTTGACCCCAAAATGCTGGAATTGTCTGTGTATGATGGTATTCCACACTTATTGACCCCTGTGGTCACGGATATGAAAGAAGCGGCCAGTGCATTGCGTTGGTGCGTTGAAGAAATGGAGCGGCGTTATCGGCTGATGGCTGCGATGGGCGTGCGTCATGTTGTCGGTTTTAATACAAAAATTACGGAAGCCGCGGAGAAAGGCGAAGCCCTTGTTGATCCATTATGGAAGCCCACTGCCGATCTCAGCGATCAAGCCCCACGGCTGTCAACGTTGCCTTATATTGTTGTCGTCATTGATGAGCTTGCTGATATGATGATGGTTGTGGGAAAAAAAGTGGAACAATTGATTGCACGTATTGCACAAAAAGCGCGAGCATCGGGGATTCACCTAATCTTGGCAACACAAAGGCCTTCTGTTGATGTCTTAACTGGATTAATTAAATCTAATATTCCGACCCGTATTTCATTTCAAGTGTCTTCCAAAATTGACTCGCGTACGATTTTAGACCAACAAGGCGCTGAACAATTGTTAGGGCATGGGGATATGTTGTTTCTTGCCCCTGGTACGGGCGCGCCTCTGCGTGTGCATGGTGCGTTTGTCGATGATCAAGAAGTGCATCGTGTTGCCAATGATTGGCGCGCGCGCGGCGTGCCACAATATATCGACGAAATTACTCAGCACGGTTTAGATGGTGCAGAAGGGGGCGGCTCAGGTGAAGATGTCGAACAAACGGATCCGCTCTATGATGAAGCAGTAGAATTTGTATTACAAACGCGAAAGGCGAGTACTTCTGCAGTACAGCGACGCTTTAAAATAGGATATAATCGTGCTGCGCGTTTGGTAGATGAGATGGAGCGTACGGGTATTGTAGGTCCTTTAGATGGTGGTTTTCGTGATGTTTTAGCACATGCCGTAGCTCGAGAGTAATATGAAAAAAATGAATCAGTATTTTATAATTATATCGATATGGCTGCTGGCGACAGTGGCTCATGCTGAATCGGCTGCTGATTTATTTCTTCAGAAGTTTCAAGCAATTCGAACGATGGAAGCGAGCTTTACCCAAGTCATCAAAACAAAAACTCGCCAACTTTCTCAAGCATCAGGGAAAATGGCTGTGTTTCGACCTGGTCGTTTTCGTTGGGAGACCACAAAACCAATGGCACAGCTCGTAATTGCTAATGGGACTCGGGTTTGGGTCTACGATCCTGATCTTGAGCAAGTGACTGTGCGTCGGCAGACATCTGCTATGCAAAGCAGTGCTGTCCTATTTTTAAGTGATCAAGATCTGCATCTTATAGAGTCTTTTGATATATCCGTCAAAAACCATGGAAATTTCAGTGATTTTGACCTACGTTCAAAGTCATCGCGAGCTGATTTTAAGCATGTGATATTTGAATTTGAGGGTAAAATTTTGCGTGGTATGGAGTTATTTGATGCACTCGGGCAACGCACTGTTGTGCGTTTTGAACATATCAAAATCAATCAACCCCTTGCAGCACAAGTATTTGAATTTAAGCCGCCTAAGGGTGTTGATATTATCGAGGAAGGAGATGTGCGTGGTTAGTCAGGTTCGTCCTCATATCAAACCATGGTTATCACGTCTTTGGATATCTTTTACAATTTTAGTCGTTTTGACTGCCATTTTTATGACGTTTTTTCGTGCGATGACTCCTTGGGTCAATCAACATAAACAACAAGTTGAACAGCAGCTTTCTACACTTTTGGGTGAAAAAGTTACAATTCAAGCCATGGAAACCAGTTGGTATTGGTTTCAGCCCATGTTGAAATTAGACCAAGTCTTTGTTACTCGTGATGGGCGTTCGGTGTTACAACTTGATAAATTACTGGTTGGGCTTAACCTATGGAGTTCCTTGATTCATTGGCAAATCCAGCCCGGTATTTTATTGATTGATCATGTGCAGTTGACCATTCGACAAACTGATGAGGGATGGAGAATTGATGGCGTGCGCCAGGGTGGTCAGTTGCCACAGGTGAGCTCAGCGTCTTATTTGCCTTTTTTACATTGGTTATTGCTACATAAAAAGCTCATTGTCAAAAATGTTAGTGCGATGGTCTATTTGCATGATGGTGTGGTGATTCCTATTCAATCGATGAATTTACGAGCAGCTTATCAGCATGGGCGTTATCGGATAAAAGGAGAGGCTTTGTTTGGTGATGCGAAGCAAACTGAGTTGCATCTCCAAGGTGATCTTGGCCTAAGCTCGGATCTTAGTACCAGTCAAGGCGATATATTTTTATCTGCACAACACTTTAATTTTTCACCTTGGAAAATGTTTTTGGAAAAATTGCCATATGTGATTGAAGCGGGTGAGGGTGATGTCGATGTGTGGTTAAAATTAGATCATGGGACCATCATTCAAGCGCAATCTACGGTGGCGCTGCATGACGTGAAATGGCATAAGCAACATGAACACACCCAGCAAGTGGTTCAGGATTTTTCAGCAAATTTAGCGTGGAAGCCGACTCGAACTGGCTGGCAGGGCAGTGCTGACCATGTTTTTTTAAATTTATCTCAACAAGTGTTGTCAGAAAATGCTTTTTTGTTGAATTATGATCATTCATCGGAAAATTATCGATTATTTATCAATAAATTAAAATTAGAACGGTCATGGCTGAAGTTATTGGCTTGGAATGATCTCGCTAAATTTATTTTAGAAAGGAATTTGCAGGGGAATTTTGATAATAGTCAAATTGGTTTTCATGATGGCAATATCAATTATTTTCTGTCTCGATTTTCAGATTTATCATGGGATGCAAAAGATAAACTTCCTGAAGTTAAACATTTATCTGGCGCGCTTTATTGGGAGCCTACGACCGGTCGTTTGGAACTTGATAGTCAAGATGTGCATGTGCGGTTTACGAAAAAGCCTGCTTTGCAATTTAAAGCGTGTACGATGACAGCTGATTGGAAAGCGTTAAGTCAGGGGTTGCGTATTAGTTTTGATCAGTTGGTGCTGGAGCATCCAAATGGTATCTTGAGCGCTCGAGGGGTGTTGGATCAGGCGGGAAAAGATTCACTGGATCATTTGCAAATGACGACAGAATTTTCTGCGGATAACGCAGAATTTTGGTTGACTTATTTGCCAAATGCTTCGATGAAACCGAAATTAATCAATTGGCTAAAAGAGGATATACAACATATTCACCAAGCCAATGGACGGGTGATTTTTAATGGTAATTTTAAGGACTTTCCTTTTGATGAAGCCCCTGGCGATTTTTCTGTTCATGCATTTTTAAACGATGTTGATGTGCGATTTCATCATGATTGGCCTATGGCACATCATCTTGATGCAGCGCTTATGGTGAATAAACGCATGCTCACAGTGGATATACCTCAGGGCGAGTTATCCCCACATCTGCCTATGGAACAAGTCCATCTTGAAATTTCTGAATTAGGTTTAGGCCACGAAACTTTGTTGTCGCATGGTACAATTCGCGCCCCGGCTGCAAATATGCTTGCATATATTTTTGCCTCGCCACTGCAACAGTCTTTACAAAAGTTAAATGTTTTATCCATTCAAGACAATTTGGATTTAGATTTAAATTTAGCGATTCCGTTTGATCCGGAAACGGATGACGTGTTAGTGAATGGTTCTTTGGTGTTTCAAGACAATGACACGCGTGTGAATATGGCGTTGAGTCCGCTTGATTTAAAGCATGTGTCAGGGACATTGTTTTTTGATGAGCATGGTGTTGTGGACACGACGTTACAAGCAGATTTTCTCGAAGAGCCAGTTATTTTAAAAATGACAACACAACAAAAACCAAATCCTCAGACCCAAATTCAAATGACGGGTGAATTTCCAGTATCTGCTTTGCACAAGCAATGGCCTGCTCCTGTATGGGCATTGATTGAAGGTCGTTT